>NZ_JAYLLN010000003.1:0-171259 GCF_037126265.1 Sphingobacterium tenebrionis | reverse complement strand
CTGATACAATAGCTACAGTTTTTGACCCAGAATTCCAAAAGAACCAAATCATCCTTAAAATCAGACATAGTAACCATTTTACCCGTCTGGAAATCTTCCAATTCAAAGGCAGGCGCATTTGCCCCTGCAGCAATTAATTGTAAGTCCTCCTTGCCCTTTATTTGAAGACCGGGATAGGAAGAAGCAAACCATGAATTCTCTTCTATCTGAGGCCCATTGATTTTTATCTGATCAAATTTCACCAAGACATAATCTTCCGGTTCAAAATTATTGGATTGAACCACTTGATAAGGCAAATAGGAAACCTTATCGATTAAGATCTGATTATAGATCCTAATATCCGCAGTCAATTGTTTCAGTCCTTCATTTACCGTAAATGACTTGCTTTTCATTTCAAGTAGCACCTTATGGTAAGACCTGCTATCAATAAGGGTATCCCCTAACCTTTTTTTGATAGATGTATCAGTTAATATATGAGGAATAACATTTCTTAAGCACAGGATAGAATTATAAAAAAAAGATGCTGCATTTAAATCTTGCTGGAGTTTTTCCTTTTTCAATGCTGCTGCCTGAAGACTTTCCATACTTGCGTTCTTCTTATCGATCCAAAATTTTCCGGAACCGTTAAAAACCACTTTGCTGACTTCATTGTCAAATTGGTACCTAAAACCTACAATAGGAATAGCCTCATCAAATTCGACAAACACAACTCCTAATAATTTATTCTCATAATCCTGGGACTTATAATTGATGTATCGAAAGGTCTCATATTGCAGGGTTTTGATGTCCTTCAATTTTGAATAGGTTTGTTGCAAAATTTCATTGACATCTGCACTTTCTTTAGAAACCATAGCAGGTTGGGCATCTGACCGCAAGGATATTCCTGTAAACAGAATAGAAATTAGTATAAAAGGCAATAATTTCATGGCTAGAAAGTCGAAAGTGTAATATGTAGGTGGGGAAAACCCCTCCTATTTTTTTTTCAATAAAATGGTAAAATGTCTCAATATCTCCGATTCCCAAACGATTTCAAGTCCCGACTGGATCTCTTCTCGTCTATCGAAAATATTCTTAAGCGCTGCAGCCACATAATCCAGATGTTTATAGGAATAGGTTCTCCTCGGAATGGCCAAACGCAGTAATTCCAATTTTGGAAAACGATCCTGTCTGGTTTCCGGATCCCGATCCGCTAATAAGGTTCCGATCTCCACACCCCGCACACCGGATTCTTTATACAGTTCAATAGCCAAGGTCTGCGCCGGATATTCCTCCCTCGGAACACGATGCAGAAAATTCAGGGCATCCACAAATACCGCATGTCCACCGATCGGCTTTTGGATAGGAATCCCATACTCGATCAATTTATTCCCCAAATATTCCACTTGGTCTATTCGTGCCTTCAGATAAGGTAGTTCCGTAGATTCCAATAAACCCTGTGCCAGTGCGGCTAAATCTCTTCCCGCCAATCCACCATAGGTGATAAACCCTTCGTAGATAATCCCCATATTTCCACAGGCACGGTAAAGCTTTTCATCCCTTAAGCCCAATAATCCTCCAATGTTCACCAAGCCATCCTTTTTCGCCGACATCGTAAATCCATCTGCATAGGAAAACATCTCCTTCACAATTTCCTTGATGGATTTATCCGCATAAGCTCCTTCGCGAACCTTGATGAAATAGGCATTTTCCGCAAAACGGGCGGCATCTATAAATACAGGGATGCCGTATTGATCGGAAAGTTTCTTCACCGCTTTGATGTTCTCCATCGATACAGGCTGTCCCCCGGAAGAATTACAGGTCACCGTGATCATACAGAACGGAATCTGCTCTTTCGGATGCGATTTATAGACCTCCTCCAATTTATCCAGATCAATATTTCCTTTGAAGGGATGCAGATCGTTGATATTAAAAGCTTCATCAATGGTACAATCGATCGCATGTGCCTTACGAAATTCTATATGCCCTTTGGTGGTATCAAAATGGGAATTCCCCGGAACAACATTATTTTCTTTGACCAAAATACTGAAGAGTACATTCTCTGCCGCACGGCCTTGGTGGGTAGGTAGAAAATACGGAAAGCCTAAGGTATTACGGATAACTTCCCTCAATTTCAGGTAGGATTGGGAACCGGCATAACTTTCATCGCCCATCATGATCTCTGCCCATTGACGGTCGGACATGGCACCAGTGCCACTGTCGGTCAATAGATCGATAAAAACATAATGACTTGCCAAGTTGAACAGATTATTGCCTTCCTCTTCGATCCACTTCTCGCGCTGCTCACGAGTAGATTGAAAAATCTCCTCTACCATCTTCACTTTGTAGGGCTCTGCCCAAGGTAATTCCATAAATTTTTATATTGGTTACAATTTCCTAAAGGTAGAAATCTTATTCTTCTTCATCAAATACATGGATATTATTTACCAATTTATTAACATGAAAAGTCTTGGATGTCTTACAATTTTTAATAAATTAGGCAAACATTATCCTAGGTTATTAACACGATTTAAATGACGAACATTAAAGAGCGCGTTTTACTCATCGCAGAATCCAAAGGGATTCAAAAAGTGGAATTTTTTAAGGGTATAGGATTATCTTACGCTAATTTCAAGGGCGTTCAGAAAAACTCGGCATTGGGATCCGATGCAGTGGCTACAATTTTATCCACTTATTCCGACATCAGTCCGGAATGGCTTTTGAATGGGTCTGGAGATATGCTACGCCCGGAAGAGTCTAATGAAATGGCGATCACCCTACCTTCAAAAATAGATCTACAGGAACAGAATACCGTCTTGATCGATGCACTTGAAAAAGTAATCTCTGCGCAGCATGCTACTATTCAATCTCAGGAAGTAACCATTAGCGCCCTGTCTGCGCGTATTGAGCAATTGGAGAAAAAGAAAAAAACAAAGAAGAAAAAATAAGTACACATGATAACTATTCGGCAGGGAGAAAAAACCGATTCAGCTGCCATTGCTAATTACCTCATGCTCGCTATGGAGGAAATTGCCTACCTATTTATCGGCCAAAGGGACGAGCAGCAAGCGAATCACTTCTTAAAAACATTGGTAGAACAGGAAGGAAACCAATATTCCTATCATCATAACTGGGTCATCGAATCGGATGGCGAAATTGTGGCAACCGCATTAGTGTACAATGGCGCCGATCTGGATCGCTTGAGAAAACCCGTCAAAGAATTGGTTGAGCGGCAATTTAACCGACCTTTCCAACCAGAGGATGAAACCCAACCGGGCGAATATTATATTGATTGCATTGGGGTCAATCCGAAACAGCAGGGAAAAGGGATCGGCAGCAAGGTCCTTGACTTTTTAATCCAGGAATATGTAGAAAAACAAAACCTCACCCTGGGTTTATTAGTGGATGATGACAACCCTAAAGCCAAAAATCTATACGAACGTTTGGGCTTTAAAGTGATGGGAAAGAAAACATTATTGGGAAAAAGCCTGGACCATATGCAACGTTCAAAAGGTTGATAATTTTTTATTAAATTTGGTTTTAAGCTTCATTTGCTGAGCACAGAACCTAATCTTGAGCATATGCCTAAAATCAGATTTAATAAATTCCAACAGGGATTGGTAAAAACCTTTTTACTATTATATTTCAGTGCATTTGGAACTACCGCTCTTCACGCACAATCCCCCTCCTCAGCGGTCGATTATGTAAACCCTTATATGGGGAATATTTCCCATCTTTTGGTACCTACCTATCCTACCGTTCATTTGCCGAACAGCCTGTTAAGGGTTTATCCTGAACGTGGAGACTATACTGCGGATAGGATAAGAGGTTTACCGCTCATCGTAACATCCCATCGTGGGAGTTCGGCCTTTAACTTAAGTCCTATTGCCAATAAACAGAAGGAATTAAAACCGATCATCTCCTATAGCTACGATCAGGAGCAGATCAATCCTTATTCCTATTCCGTTTACTTGGATGAAGAACAGATCCAGGTAGATTATGCGGTCTCCCATCAATCTGCAATATATCAACTTGAGTTTGAAGGAACTGATGACCCTCAGTTCATATTCAATTCCCGACGTGGCGAAATGAAATGGGATGAAGATGGGGTTTCCGGCAGTCAGGATATTGGGAACCGAACCAAAGTCTATCTCTATGCTGAAGCCGATGTAAAACCTGAAAAAGTAGGTCTGTTAAAGGATGGTAAACTTTTGGAGGGCACTGCAGCCAATGGCGATCAAGCTGCCATCATCCTACAATTCCCCAAAACGCAGCGTAAAATTAATATCCGTTATGGGATATCGTTCATTGATGCTGAGCAGGCAAAGGCAAACCTCAGAAGGGAAATCAAAACCTATGATTTAGAAAAGGTTAAAGATTACGGTAAAAACACCTGGAACAAGGCATTGGGTAAATTAAAGGTGGAAGGCGGAACGGAGAATGACAGGCATATATTTTACACTTCGCTCTATAGAACTTTTGAAAGACCGGTAAACATCTCCGAGGATGGGCGTTATTTTAGTGGTTTTGACGGTCAGGTACATCAGGATAGTGGCATACCATTCTATACGGATGATTGGATCTGGGATTCCTATCGTGCGCACCATCCCCTAAACGTCCTGATCGAACCGACCAAGGAAAGTCATATCCTGCAATCCTTTGTCCGCATGTCGGAGCAGATGCCCAACTTTTGGTTCCCTACTTTTCCAGAGATCAATGGAGATAGCCGTAGGATGAATTCCAACCATGGTGTTGCAGCCATTTTGGACGCCTATAAGAAAGGTATCCGGAGCTTTGAGGTCGAACGTGCTTACCAAGCTGCAAAGGGGGCTATTACGGAGAAGACCTTGGCTCCATGGTCCGGAAAACCGGCCGGTGGAATGGATAGGTTCTTTTACGAAAAAGGATATATCCCGGCCTTAAGACCCGGAGATAAGGAAATTTATCCGGAAGTCCATGGTTTTGAAAAACGACAACCCGTTGCGGTTACCTTAGGAACTTCCTATGACCTTTGGTGCTTGGCCCAACTGGCAAAGGAATTGGGGAAAACAGCAGATTATGAAAAGTTCCTTCAACTTTCCTTTAACTATAGAAACCTGTTCAATGAAAAGACCAAGTTCTTCCATCCCAAAGATGCGGAGGGGAAATTCCTGGAACCATTTGATTATGTGTTTTCTGGAGGTCAGGGCGCACGTGAAACCTATGGGGAGAACAATGCCTGGATTTACCGTTGGGATGTACAGCACAATATTCCGGATCTGATCCAGCTGATGGGTGGAAAGCAACAGTTCGTAAAAGAACTGGACCAGATGTTCAATCAGGGACTGGGAAAATCCAAATTTGATTTCTACCAACAATTACCGGATCATACCGGAAATGTAGGTCAGTTTTCCATGGCCAATGAACCTTCCTTGCATATTCCCTATCTCTATAATTATGCGGAGGCGGCCTGGATGACCCAAAAAAGAATTAAAACCTTGATCAAACAATGGTTCAGGAATGATCTTATGGGCGTACCGGGTGATGAGGATGGCGGCGGTCTATCCTCTTTCGTGGTGTTTTCCCAATTAGGATTCTATCCTGTAACTCCAGGATCTGCCGTTTACAGCATAGGTTCGCCGTTTTTCGACAAAGCAACCATAAGCATGGAGAATGGCAAGACCTTTACGGTAATAGCAAAAAATGCCTCGGATAAAAACAAGTATATCCAATCGGCAAAATTAAATGGGAAGCCTTGGAACAGTACGGAAATCACCCATGTAGATATTGCCAAGGGTGGAACCCTGGAATTACTGATGGGTGATAAAGCCAATAAAAGCTGGGGCGTTTCCCAGCCTAGTTTTTAGATTTTATTTTTTCTTCCAGCATTTTGATGAAATAAGCACCGACAACAGATCGGGCCTTAAAGCCCCTTCTTTCGGGTTTGTCGGTGAATACCCAATCGGACATCGGAACCCTGTTGACCGTTTCGTTCATGAATTGATGGACAGGGTTCACAAATCGTTCAAAGGTTGCCTGATCCTCCGCCATACTGGCTGTCCATAGGATCCAATCGGTCTTGGTATAGGTTTCTCGGGAATCCAACGGAAGCCCATATCTGTTCTGTTTGGTCAAATAATATTGGATTTCCTTCTCCCGTATCTTGGGATCAAAAATCTGCATATCAAAAAGATTATCCCAGACCATGTTGTACTTTTGGCTCCAGGTACCAGGTTTATCAAAAGTCAAACGATAATGATCGCCATCATTCGCCATTTTTTCCCATTCTTTCGCCATCTCTTTAGCTTTAGACAAATAGGTATTGGCCAAATCTTTTTTCCCCTGCATCTCTGCGAGATACCCAAAGGATGCTATACCCATAATGGCTTTTATGGAAAGATTTGCATTATGGGCGAAATGACCTGCAAAATCATCAGTGCACAATTGATTTTCGGGATCCAATCCCTTTTCCACCAGATAATCTGCCCAGGTTTTCAATACCGACCAATGTTTTGCCGCATAATCGGCATTCCCTTCTACTTTGGCGATGGCATAGGTCAGGATCAACATATTACCGCCCTCTTCGACTGGCATATCTCCTCCATAGGTCTGCCCATTCGCCACCGGATAGGTGCCGATATCATGTGCAGGGAAAGGCTTTTTCCATTTGCCGGATTCGGAATAATAGAAAATAAAGTTCATCATCGCTTTCGCCAATTCCGGATTGTAATAAAGGTATAGCGGCGCCGAAGGATAGGTAATATCCACCGTACCGATGGAACCGTTACTGTCATTTTCCTTGGATAACCAGAGCAGATCCCCATTGGGTGCCTGTACAAGCTTGTGGGCAGCAATGGATTGTCGATATGCGAGCGCACAAAGCTCCGCATAGGACTTACCATAACGTTGGTATTGCAGCATAAAATTCCGATCAAAATCGGCCACTTTTTTCATTAATAGATCATAATCCTTAAAGGCCAGCTCAAACTGCTGTTCGATACTGCTCTTGCCATCCTTATTCCAATAAGGTCTAAGGTTTTCCCCAAAATATTGGATGGCAAACACATCGTCGTAGCCAATGGCGAATTTGCCTTTCGCCTTGCCTTTTACTTGGATATTGGTTCGGAAAGCAAGTTTTTGAACTTCGCCAGATTCCACTTTTGCTTGTATGTTCTTCGCATCACTTGCCATGTAAAAATAGCCCCAATCGTTTCGGACATGATCGCCTTTTCGTTCCAAAATCTTCTGCGCAACAGATCCTGTTTTCAGGTAGGTAATTCCATTTTTCTGAAAAGTGCTGGAGCTGGATGCTTGGGTGGGTAAATGCAAGGCCCAATTTGGTGATGCTTCCAGGTAGAGTTCTACCGTTCTCGGCTTAGATGAACTGATTTCATAACTTAGGTAATTGACAGGTCGGCTCAATAGGACTAAGTCATCCAAGAAAAGTGGAGCGGTGAAGGTTATTTTTAATTCCACATCTCCACATTGAAATACATAATGGGTCTGCATAGGTTGTACATCTGCACTGATCTGTTTGGCCGTCTTTGGGAACAAAGCTTGATCGGTACGTTCTTTTAATAAACCCACATCGAGAAACCCATTCGCTCCACCATTAAAACAATAGGCGGCAATTACATTTTTGCCCGGCTTTAATGTTTTCAACACCGCATCGTTCAACTTCACTCTTTTGTTCTTACCAGTACCACCAGTTTTGACCACTTGTATGCCGTTGATGAATATTTCGGCATCATCGTCATGGGAAAATTCCAAGAGGATGGAACTGTTGGATAGATCTTCTTTCAGATCTAAGGTCCTTCTTACCCAGATTTTAGCGTTCGTCCAATTTGTTTTGCTATGGGGTTCATTTTCGAAGGTACCAAAAGCTCCTTTTCCTTGCTGCCAAGATTGGTCATCGTAGGAGATGGCTGTCCAGTCGCCGACAGGATCCTTGGTCAGGTATTTGGCCTCCCAAGGTTTATCTTCCCCATTGGGGAGCATGCTGAGGAGTTCCATTTCTTCGGTACCGAGGAATCGATAGTATTCATTATCTACTTTAAGAACACCCAATAAAGGTAATTTTTTATCGGACCAATGTCTCGGACTGGATTCATAGAGTTCGTCGGAATAAGACCAAGCACTCATATTAGGGTCTAAGGTGATCAAGGGATAAGCTGGAGCTCTTAGGCTGTTCTTTACGGATTGTGCATGAAGGAAGATCGGCACGAAAAGCGAGAGCAGAAAAAATGAAACTGATTTCATATCAAATAGATTTAGGTTGCTTTTTATGATTAGGTAGCTTTAGGATCGTTGTTCTAGCGAAGGATCTGCATCAAGGCCACAGCAGCACTGGCATCATAAACCTCGGTCTTTTCATGAGCCTTGCGGTGGAAATTCTTGTCCATCAAACCCCTATCATCGCGGTTTTTCCATGCAACTTCTACATTTTTGGCTAACCATTTCTTATACACATCTTTTTTATCATAAGGAAATAGCTGCTGGATATACTGGGCAAAAATGGCGGTATAAATTCCTTGCTCGATGCCGTTTTTAAAGGGTAGAATCCCTTCTGGATCCGACATGGAATCTTTGACATAGTTCGCTGCAAGCTTTGCATCCTCCAGGTAATCCTTGTTTTTGGTTTCTTCATATAGCAACACGCCTGCTCCAATACAGGTCGCCTGATTATATAGGTTGACCGTCCAATTGGTCTTATGTCCTGGAACCTGATGATCTCCCACCTTTCCTTGCTGTTTATCGAAAAGAGCTTCCCGGGACCAGGCATACACGGACTTTGCTTTCTCCAGGTAGGATTTATCTTTTGTAGCGCGGTAAAGATGGACCGCAGCCACTACCGAAGGATAATTGATGCAGGCTGTTTTTCCGCGTTGATCGGATTTCCATCCCCAGAACATCCCTCCTCGTTCAGGATCATAGGATCCCTTATCTGCTACTTTTGGGGTGCCTGACCATACTCTTTCAAATCCGAGTACAGCATGCGCCAGATAGGTGGGATCCTGCGTGAGTTCGTAGGCTCGTGCAAAAGAAATGATCCACCACATTAGATCGTCATAGATAAACCATATGGTGCTGTTGTTCCAATTATAGCCATCGTAATGTTTATAATTACCTTCGTATATCTGTTTGATCAGCTTGGCATACTGTAGAGATTTTGTTTTCTCATAAGCCATCATAGCCATATCCCAATAAATGGCTTGTGTCCAAATAGCTGCCACTTGTTTACTTTGTGGATAGACCATGTAGATCTGCTTTTCCGAATCCAGGAATTGACTGTTAAAATCTGCAAAAGCACGATCAGCATCTTGTGCAGAGCTAGGCACCGCAAAACAGAGCATGGCGATACTGCTGAGTAGTTTTTGGTTCATCATCTTTAGGTTTATGGCGTTTCGGCCTTATTAAAGATAATAACTAAAACGTTTTAACTAATTCATGTAATTGATTAGTTACAATAAATGTAACTCGAACAAGAAGGGCTTATTTTAACAAAATCCTAATTGGGATAGGACGAAATGCGGAATAAATACGAATTTATAAATTTTACCCCCTATTATTTAATAAAATGTCTATTTTTGCGGCAATATTCCATGCTTGAAAAATTATGACACAACAAACTGCTTTTGAAGATCAGATCAAGAGTTACAAATCAAATCAAAATGCCTGCGTAAAGCTGATACAGATTGTCAGCGATCTATGGTACAACCAATCCATCGAATTAGTTCTATTCAGGAACCAATTGATCGACCGTCGAGTGAGTTTTATCCTTAACCTACATCAGGAGAGTAAGGTATATGCTGACCAAGCGCTATCGATCGAAGAAACCTTAAAAGTAGCGGAAGCCATTGCTGATGCACAACTCGCACCATCCAGAATCGATATCGGAAAATTGGCTTTAGAAATCCGTCAACAAAGGGCTTCAGATGATCAGATTCCTTCTTTTATTGGAGAGAAGTTGGCGGGAGCAGCTAATCACCAGAGCTTTGAACCTAAAGATGTGGTTCTTTATGGTTTTGGTAGGATCGGACGTTTATTGGCCAGGGAATTGATCCACAAGGCTGGAGCCGGAAGACAATTGCGATTGAGGGCTATTGTAACACGGGATGTGATTGATGAGAAGTCATTGATTAAGCGTGCAAATTTGTTGCGCCAGGATTCGATACATGGACAGTTTGATGGGGAATTGCGTGTTGATCAGGAAAATGAATCCATCATCATGAATGGTTTTCCAGTGAAGATGATCACGGCTAAGAACCCAGAAGAAATCGATTATACCCAATATGGAATCGAAAATGCATTGGTAATTGATAATACCGGAGCGTTTCGTGATGATAAGGAATTGGCAAGACATCTTCAGGCCAAAGGTGCAGGCATGGTTTTATTGACCGCTCCGGGAAAAGGCGTTTCCAATATCGTTTATGGGGTGAATGAAAATGATGCAGATACGCAGAAGGATACTATCTTTTCTGCTGCATCTTGTACCACCAATGCGATATCGCCTGTGCTGGCGGTTCTTGAAAAAGAGCTTGGTATTGTTAAGGGGCATATCGAAACGATCCATTCCTATACCAATGACCAGAACTTGGTGGATAACATGCATAAGAAATCAAGAAGAGGTCGTGCTGCGGCGTTGAATATGGTGATTACGGAAACTGGCGCAGGAAGTGCTGTGGCGAAGGTATTACCGGTTTTGGCAGGAAAATTAACGTCTAATGCGATCCGTGTACCGGTTCCTAATGGTTCTTTGGCTATTCTTAGTTTGGAACTGAAGAAGGAAAGTTCGGTAGAAGAAATCAATGATTTGTTGAAAAAGGCAGCATTGCAAGGGGATTTGGTGGAGCAGATTAAGTATAGCGAAAATGCAGAATTGGTTTCTTCGGATATTGTGGGTTCTACAGCGGCTTCTGTAGTGGATGCGCCTGCAACGATTGTTTCTGCTGATGGAAAATCTGCGGTGATTTATGTGTGGTATGATAATGAATATGGGTATTCTCATCAGGTGATGAGATTGGCTAGGTATATTGCCGGGGTTAGGAGATATACGTATTATTAGGATTTTTTTCGCGTCATTGCGAGGAACGAAGCAATCTTTCCGCTTGTCATCTTGAGCGAAGTCGAAAGATTGCTTCGTCGTGCCTCCTCGCAATGACGTATCTATCCCAGCAACCTCTCCGTTTCCAGGTACTTCATTATAATATGGGTGGCACCTGCCCTTTGCTGCACATAGTTTTTTGCTGCCGTTCCGGCTGGCAACCTTTTCTCATCAGCCAATAATGCCTCAAAAACTTCATTCAACTCCACCTGATTCCCAATGGAAAAACCAGCACCCAACTCCAACAAATCCACCGCCTCCTGGAATTTCGAATACTTTGGCCCAAAAATCACCGGAATCCCATAGGTCGCTGCTTCCAAGGTATTATGGATTCCCGCACCAAATCCCCCACCTATATACGCCATATCCCCATACGCATAAAGCGAGGATAACATCCCAATATTATCGATCAATAAAACCTGCGCTTGTTCCTTTTCCAAATCGGAATAACTTTCATACTTCGAAAACAACAGCGCCTTAGGAAACAAGCCCATCAACTGATTAATATGTTCCTTATGGATCTCATGTGGCGCTAAAATCATTTTCCAACCCTTATGATTATCCAACAAAACTTTCAACAATCCTTCATCCTGTCCCCAGGTACTTCCAGCTACCAAAACCCGATTCCCTCCTACAAAATCCCGCACCACCTCAATCTCCTTATGCTCTTTCGGCAATTCCACCACGCGATCAAACCGGGTATCTCCGGCCAAACCAGCATTGGTTATCCGAATCCATTTCAGCATATGCACACTATCCATATTCTGCGTAAAGAAATAGGATACATTTTTAAGAATATTCCTATAAAACCCACCATATTCCTTAAAAAACAACTGCTCTTCCCGAAAGATCGCAGAAATCATCAATAAACGGATATTACGTCTTTTCAGCTCCCTGAAATAAAAATACCAATACTCATATTTAGTAAAAACGACAAATTTGGGATTGATCAATTCGATGAATTTGCGGGCATTGCCGGCTGTATCTTCTGGCAAGTAGAATACATGATCGGCTAATGGTGTATTCTTTCGGATCTCGAATCCTGATGGGGAAAAAAATGTTACAATTATTTTTTCATCCGGAAAACGCTTCCTGATCTGCTCCAAAACCGATCTCCCCTGCTCAAATTCACCCAAGGAAGCAAAATGAAACCAAATGTGTTTTTGCCCTTGTTCAACCGTTTGCTCGATCTTTTTCAAAAGATCCTTTCGGCCATTTACCCAAAGCCTAGCCTTCGCATGGAATGGTGCCAGGATACGTAAAAGTAGCCCGTATAAAAAGATGCCTGCTTGGTAAAGGAAACGCATAATGTTAAAATATTGCTTATCTTCGTCAAAGATATTTAAACCTTTTCAATTTCACTATTGTGCAGGAGAACAAGCGCAAACGAATATTAATAACTGGAGCGGCTGGATTCTTAGGATCACACCTCTGTGATCGGTTTATTGAAGAGGATTTCCATGTCATCGCGATGGATAACCTCGTCACAGGGGACCTAAAAAATATCGAGCACCTCTTCAAATTACCCAATTTCGAATTCTACCATCATGATGTTTCAAAGTTCGTACATGTGCCGGGAGAATTACATTACATCTTACATTTTGCATCGCCGGCCAGTCCGATCGATTACCTGAAAATCCCCATCCAAACGCTGAAAGTAGGTTCCTTAGGAACCCATAACCTATTAGGTTTGGCAAAAAGCAAAGAGGCACGGATACTGGTGGCATCAACTTCTGAGGTATATGGCGATCCATTGGTATCCCCGCAGGCCGAAGAATACTGGGGAAATGTAAACCCAGTTGGCCCAAGAGGGGTTTATGATGAAGCCAAAAGATTCCAGGAAGCCATGACCATGGCCTACCATAATTTTCATGGCTTGGAAACGCGAATTGCCAGGATCTTCAACACCTTTGGCCCCCGGATGCGATTGGAAGACGGAAGGGCCTTGCCCACTTTCATTTCTCAGGCCTTACAGCATAAAGATTTAACGGTATTTGGGGATGGTATGCAAACGAGATCCTTTATCTATGTATCCGATCAGGTGGAGGGCATCTATAGGTTGCTTTTTTCCGATTATTGCTTGCCGATCAACATTGGTAATCCCGATGAAATGAGGCTCTTGGATATGGCGAAAGAGATTATTGCCTTAACATCCAGTCAATCAAGCATTGTTTTTGAACCATTACCGATTGATGATCCGAAACAAAGGCGCCCGGATATTAGCAAAGCCAAGAAGGTGCTGGATTGGCAACCTAAAGTAAACAGAAAAGAAGGTTTAATGAAAACCATTCACTATTATCAGACATTATTCAATAGTAACATACACTAGACTTAATACATCAACATGAGCAAAATATTAGTAACAGGCGGAACGGGATATATTGGATCACATACCGTTGTGGAATTACATAAAGCGGGTTATACCCCGATTTTGGTGGATAATCTTTCCAATTCCAGCATCAAGATATTGGATCAGATCGAAAAGATCATTGGCGTAAAGCCAGAATTCTATGAATTCGATCTATGTGATAACGAAAAGGTGAATGATTTTATCGGTAAACACCCTGATATTGCTGGAATCATACACTTTGCGGCATCAAAAGCTGTTGGAGAATCTGTTCAGAATCCATTGAAATACTACCATAATAATTTCTTCTCCTTGATCAATCTGTTGGAGGCATATCGTGAAAAACCGATCAATTTCGTTTTCTCGTCAAGCTGTACAGTGTATGGCGAACCGGATGTATTGCCAGTAAATGAAGCGGCACCTGTAAAGAAAGCGACTTCACCTTACGGAAACACCAAACAGATTGCAGAAGAGATCTTGGAAGAAACTGCAAAGGCGAATTCCAACTATAATGTAATCGCATTACGTTATTTCAATCCGGTAGGAGCGCATGAATCTGCTTTGATCGGTGAATTGCCAAATGGCGTACCTGCAAACCTTCTGCCTTTCATTACCCAAACTGCCATCGGAAAACGCGAAAAGATCACGGTCTTTGGAAACGATTATGATACACCTGATGGTTCTGCTATCCGTGATTATATCCACGTAGTGGATTTGGCAAAAGCACATGTGGCCGCTATAAAGTTATTGGAAAAAGGAAATCCGAACGGTAATTATGATATTTTCAATGTAGGTACGGGAAATGGATACTCTGTTTTGGAAGCCATCCATGCTTTTGAGAAAGCTTCCGGCCAAAAATTGAATTACGAATTCGGTCCTCGCCGAGAAGGGGATATTATCAAGGTTTGGGGTGATGTGAATAAGTCTACCAAAGAATTGGGATGGACAGCTCAATTAGGGATTGATGAAATGATGGCTTCTGCCTGGGAATGGGAAAAATATTTGCACGAGAATCCAATCCAGTAAGATATTAAAATAAAAACCCTGTAAACTTATTTACAGGGTTTCCTATTTTAAACCATTTACTGTTTCCTAAAATTTACTTTCCTTCTTCCTTTATTTGGGCATAGATCTTCGGATTGAAGCGGAACATCGGTGTCATCCAATACAAAAGGATAATCCGTGAATAACGATTGTTAAAAGGCGCCATGATCAAGGTTACGGCCAATGCTACGATCACATATAACCAAGGGTTTTCCAAGTTACCGGTCAGCAAATACGTACCGACACATGCTGCGATCAACTCGCCAACACTCAAAGCATAACTCACGTACATCGCTACATAAAAATAACCCGGCTCTTTCTCAAATTTCAAATCACAGGCCGGACATCTATCCAACATCTTTTTTGATTTAAAACTAAATAGTGGGCCAGCAAACATATTTCCAGTTCTACATCTTGGACATTTCCCGTCAATTGCACTCTTTAATTCCGATGGAATAGTATATTGTGTTTCCATGTTTGTATTTATTTCCATTGTGATCTCCTAAATTCTTCAGGGGTAATCCCTGCTATTTTCTTAAAAAATTTTGTGAAATACGAATTATCATTAAAATTTAATTCATAACTAACCTGTGAGATGGTCCAATCCGGTAGGATCAATAAGCGTTTTGCCTCCAGTAATATCCGATTCCGAATGACTTCCCCCGCCTGCAATCCCATGTATTCCTTACAAACCGCATTCAAATGATTGGGAGTTACAAATAATAATTCCGCATATTCCTTCGGCAAATGTAGCTCTTTGAAATGCTGATCCAAAAGGGCCAAAAAATTTTTGATCAGCACCAGATGGTAATCTAAGCTTTTTCCTTCCAAGCTTGGTGCATAAGCTTGATCCAGTTTTAACAGAATGAATAACAATAAGGTCCTTTGTAAATCCGTGGTCACTCGATCATTCAATTCCAATAATTGGCTGAACAGGTTAATGATTTCCCGCAGTTGATATTCGTCCAATACAAATACACTTTCTGTCAAGGAAGAAAATATCCCAAGCCGTTCCACATAATCCTGTTGAACCAAAAGTGTCTTGAAGTAATCAATATCAAAATTGACAATGAAACCTTTCATTTCACCTTGGAACATCCAAGAATGTACCTGACCAGGCCCCATCATATATACCTGCCCCCTTTCTACCGCATATTCCTTAAAATCAATTTCATGTGATCCGCCTCCTGCAAGGAAAAGTACCATATGGTAAAAATTATGGCGGTGTGGAAAAACCAGGTTTTTATTCTGCTCCAGATATACCTCCAGGCGATCTACCAAGAAGTCTTTGTTCTCCTTGTAGGAAACCGTACATTGTTCTATTACAGGTATCTTTGCCATCAGCTACAAAAATAGACAATTACTACCATTCTGGATGGTACAAAAAGGGTTATCAATGGTAATAATTACTTTTTGCTATTATAGGAAGACTAAATACCCATGAATTAGTACCATTTTTGCTATCATACAAGGTATCTCTTGGAAAATAGTTAATTTTAAACATGTCACTACATAAAGATCTACCTTTAAAACAAGCTGTCCTATCCTTATCCGAAAAAGAAAAAGATAAGCTATTGGTGCGATTGATCAATAAGGATAAAATGCTCTTAAAGCAACTGCATTATGAATTATTGGAGGATGAGGCCGATCTGGCCGACCGCATAAAAGTCCTAAAGGACAGATTGGAAAGTTTGTTCGATCAGGCTTCTTCAACTATTAAGAACTTGCCTTTATATAGTAATTATAGAGAATTGACCAGCTTGATGAGGCAAGCAAGTGGTTGGATCAATGAACATGAGAAAGTAACAAAAGATAAGTTCTCTGTCGTGGAGTGTCGATTGATTTTGCTTCAAGAAGCCTTCGAAAGATTCCCTGTCCTTTTTGGACCAACTGCATTATTACCTGGCATGAAGCTTCATAAATACGTTATGGGAAGAGTCAAAAATGTAAATGGCTTGTTCAACAAACTACATGAAGATCTACAGTTCGATCTCAACCCACAAATGGAATCTGTCATATCTTTTGCTGAAGAACATCGATTAATTACTTTTTAGTATTTTTGTAAAAACATCCTTTCCGCGTGAACATTCAAGAACTATTAACAAAATACAGTAATTCCACTCAAGTAAAAGCCTTACAACAAAGCATTCAAGGGAAGAGACCCAAGATCCATTTAAAGGGATTGGTGGGTTCGGCGGATGCCATGGTTGCTGCCGCATGTTATCAACTGGAAAAAAGATTAAATGTATTCATCCTTCCTACACATGAGGATGCCTCTTATTTCTTGAGCGACCTGGAAAGTCTTTTTGATAAACAGATCTTATTTTTTCCGGCTTCTTACCGAAAACCCTACGAATTTACACAACTGGATAGCGCGCATGTGCTTCAGCGGGCTGAGACCTTGAGTTCTTTGAACCAAAATTCGGAACTCCCTAAAATTGTGGTCACCTATCCCGAAGCCATTGCGGAAAAGGTGATCAACAAACAGGATCTGGAAAAGAACACCCTGCCCATTACACAGAACACCAAACTCAGTATCGATTTCATCAACGAATTTTTATACGAATACGATTTTGAGCGGGTAGATTTTGTCTATGAACCTGGACAGTTCGCCATCCGTGGGGGAATTGTGGATATCTTCTCTTTTTCCAACGACCTCCCCTATCGCATCGAATTCTTTGGGGATGAAATTGAGAGCATCCGAACCTTCGATATTGAAAATCAGTTATCCGTCAATAAAATCCATACCGTAACGATCGTACCTAATGTACAAGCGAAATTCTTGTCGAACAACCATATTTCTTTATTGGAATATATCGATAAAAACTCCGTAGTATGGATAAAGGACGTTCAATTCACCTTGGATATCCTGAAGGATGGTTATAAAAAAGCATCCCAATTTTGGAAAGCTTTAACAGAGAAAGACCTGAAAGCAAATCCGGAATTGTTAGATCCGCGATTTACATTCACCGATGAGAAGAATTTCAATGCAATGTTGTTCGAATATCCCATCATCGAATTTGGAAAACAATTTTTTTACAATGCGGATGAACAACTAGAATTCGATACACATCCACAACCTTCGTTTAACAAGGACTTCAATCTGTTGATCCATAACTTCAAGGAAAACGAGAAACATGGCATCCACAATTACATTTTTTCCGATTCCACCAAACAAATTGAACGAATTTATGCGATTTTAGATGATCTGGATAAGACCGTAAGTTTTACCCCAATCTACAAAGCGCTTAGAGAAGGTTTTAGGGATGATGTTCTAAAAGCCGCCTGCTATACCGATCATCAGATCTTTGATCGTTATTATAAATACAAGCGGAAAAAGGGTTACGAACGTTCGCAAGCCATCACATTAAAAGAACTTGGGGAATTAAAACCAGGTGATTTCATTACCCATATCGATCATGGCATTGGTAAGTATGCGGGGTTGGAAAAAGTAGATGTGAATGGTAAAACGCAGGAAATGATTCGGTTGGTTTATGCGGATAATGACCTCCTATATGTCAACATCAACTCCCTGAACAGGATTTCCAAATATTCCGGAAAAGAGGGCACTGTTCCCAAGATGAACAAGTTAGGAACAGATGCTTGGGACAAACTAAAGAAAACGACGAAAAAGAAGGTCAAGGATATTGCCCGCGACCTGATCATGTTATATGCCAAACGCAAGGCCCAAACCGGTAATGCGTTCAGTCCGGACACCTATTTGCAGCGCGAGCTGGAAGCCTCCTTTATCTATGAGGATACCCCAGATCAGGAAAAGGCTACCAATGATCTGAAAAGAGATATGGAGTCCCCTCATCCTATGGACCGCTTGGTCTGTGGTGATGTTGGTTTCGGAAAAACAGAAGTTGCCATCCGTGCGGCGTTTAAAGCCGTAGCAGATAGCAAACAGGTGGCTGTTTTAGTCCCTACAACGATCCTTGCGCTACAGCATTTCCGAACCTTCTCCGAAAGGCTGAAAGGTTTTCCGGTGAATATCGATTACATCAACCGTTTCAAATCCAGCAAACAGATCAAGGACACCTTGAAAAGACTGGAAGAAGGAAAAGTGGATATCATTATCGGAACCCATCGCTTGGTGAGCAAGGATGTGAAATTTAAGGACCTTGGATTGATGATCATCGATGAGGAACAGAAATTCGGGGTATCGGTAAAGGAGAAACTGAAAGTCATGCGTGCAAACGTCGACTCCCTGACCTTGACCGCAACACCTATCCCACGAACCTTACACTTCTCCCTAATGGGAGCAAGGGATTTAAGCATTATTTCTACCCCACCACCGAACAGACAGCCTGTACAGACAGAACTTCATGTGTTTAATGAAAGTCTGATCCAGGAAGCGGTTAGCTTTGAACTGGACCGTGGCGGACAGGTGTTCTTCATCCATAATCGGGTGGCAGACCTTCCTCAATTAGGCATGTTGATCCGGAAATTGGTCCCAGGAGCGAGAGTTGGTATAGCGCATGGGCAATTGGAAGGTGATGAACTGGAAGATGTAATGTTGAAGTTCATCAATCATGAATACGATGTTTTGGTCGCTACCACGATTATCGAAGCGGGCCTAGATATACCAAATGCCAATACGATCATGATCAACCATGCCCATATGTTTGGATTGAGCGATCTTCACCAAATGCGTGGTCGTGTGGGACGGACCAACAAAAAGGCATTCTGTTACCTGATGAGCCCACCATTGTCCACCTTGACCAATGAGGCATACAAAAGGTTATCGGCCATTGAAGAATTCTCGGAATTAGGTTCAGGATTCAATGTGGCGATGCGCGATCTGGATATCCGCGGTTCAGGGAACCTTTTGGGAGCAGAACAATCGGGATTCATCGCAGAGATTGGTTTTGAGATGTACAATAAGATATTGGATGAAGCGGTTCAGGAGCTAAAAGACGATGAGTTTGGTGATCTATTTGCCGATGAGACAAATCGTAAATATGTAAGCTTTACCCAGATCGATACGGATCTGGAAGTATTGATCCCGGATGAGTATGTAACCAATATATCTGAAAGATATAACCTGTACAATGATATTGCTAAACTGAAGGACGAGACGCAATTACAGGCATTTGAACAATCCTTAATGGATCGATTCGGACCTGTACCAGGGCCAGTTTACGAACTGTTCAATACCTTAAGGTTGCAATGGCTGGGCAAGGAAATCGGATTGGAGAAAATCTCCTTTAAGAAAGATACCTTAAAAGGATTTTTTGTAAGCAATCCGAAGTCGAGCTATTACCAATCCGAAAAATTCGGGCAGGTATTGGCATTTGTTCAGAAGCATGGAAGTATCGCGAATCTGAAAGAAGTGAAAGGTCAATTAAGGATTGCGGTCAACAATGTCAATAGCATTGAGTATGCTATAGAGCTGCTGAAAGAAATGGCATAATTGGTAGGGGTTATTCCCCTACCAAAAACACAGCATTTGCCATCAAAAGCTTCCCACTTTCCCAAAAATTCCGGAAAAGCACATTATCCGTCAAGTAAACTACCGTTCCTTGACCAATCTGCTGCGTTCCGAATACCAGGCCATTCTTCAATTTCTTATTCAGGTTGTGTCCTACAAAGCCACTTACTTTAGAGCCCTCTGTGATATATCCTACATTCCAGCCTTCACTGTTCTGAAAATACTGGTATAGGTTAGCATCTGTTTTTAAGGTGAAATAATCCTTAATTCCATACATCAAAGGATGTGAATCATCGAATGTGACCTTATAGATAGCTCCAGCCGTATAGTTTTCCAAAGCCCCTCTTTCCCTATCTGCATATTTTTTCAAGGGATTTGGTTTATTCTTCGCACTGGTATCCGCTTTCACAGCCTTTAGCTTAGACCATTCCTGACTCGCCAATTGCCCGACGACAGACTCCAATGCCACCACCTTTCCACCTGCCCGCAGCCAACTCGCAAATTCCTTACTTTGATTGGTATCCTTTAAAAAGGAATAATTACCATTCGGCATGATGAACACATCAATGTCGCTCCATTTTACCCGAGAAAAATCCGAAGGATTGATCAAGGTTATCGGATATTTAAGCATTTCATCAAAATAATGCCAGATCTCGCCTACATTGGTTGCCCTAATCCCCTCGCCAGCCATCATCAGCACCTTAGGGGTTTTCACAGTTTTTACATCCGAGCTTCCTAAATCTCTACCGCCTTCCACAATCCCAGACTGGATCGGATATAACCTTACCTGAAGCTTATCCGCCTCCTCCTTGATGATCCGTTCCGCATCGGCCTGCTTATTCCCGTTCTTCATGATCAACAAGGATCCCCGCGGAAAATCTTCTTTTCCTAACTTAAAGGCATAATCGGAAGATTTCAAACTAATTTTCCTTTTCAATAAGGCTGCCGTGAGTTGTGCCGCGGAAAACCCATCCCATTTTATCGCGTAGCCAAAACCTGCTGCAGCCGGATTTTCCAAATTTTCTAAAGAATAAGGCTGGAGTTTAGCCGGTTTTGCCATAGAAGCAATGGCCGGGAGACCATAAACATAAGGCATTGCCCATGCGGTGATATCATAAGTGACCGAATCCGTCAATTTTGCATCAGGCTCAAACAATACCCTGATCAATGCTGCCTTAGCTTGACTTCCCGGAATGACCACATCTTTCTCCGACAGGGTATAATTTGCTTCTTTTTTACTGAAATAATCCATTCCCTTAACCGAACCCGTTCCTGCATAATACTTGATCTGGTTCTTATCCAATAATTTCAAAAGAGCCCGCAAACTGCCTTCCCTTGCAGCATCATATTTTATCACATAACTATGATAGGAGGATAATTTACCTGCTATGGCATCTTCACCAAACTTCTTGAATTCCGCCACGACCTTGTCCGCATGCTGCGATACCACTTCTACGATATTGATACCGGATGCATGATGTTGGATTGCGCGATCAACCAGGGTCAATGTATCCTTATTATCGGTATACACCCCCAAACCGGCAGAACCATTACCGGCCTTTTCAAAGGTCATCCCAATAGCACCTGAATAGATCGGATAGGTATCCCCATAAGAAGGATAGAACAGGTCAAAACGTTCCTTGGTAAAATATAGCCAACCTTTGGAATCAAAATATTTTGCATTGTGCCTTCCGATGGTTGTCTGAAACTCCCTTTGCCATGGGGTGATCACCTCGTGCAAAGGCTCTGCCGCTGGCGGAAAATAATAGGGTGCATTGATGCCCTGCTCATGAAAATCGACATGAATATGCGGCAGCCATTTGTTATAGATCACCGCACGTAGCCTGCTTTCCTGTTGGGTCTGCCATGCCCAATCGCGGTTCATATCGAAATAATAGTGGTTCAATCGACCTCCAGGCCATGGTTCCCGATGTTCCCGGGCATACAGTTCTGGGTTATACTGCGCGCCCACAACACCGTTATGCCAATTGTTATACCGTTCCGTCCCATCCGGATTCAGACAAGGATCGATGATGACCAAGGTGTTTTCCAACCAGCGCTTTGTCTCTTGATTCTTCGGGTTGAGCAATTCGAAAAGCGTCAGCATGGAAGCTTCAATAGACGATGTTTCATTTCCATGCACATTATTGCTCATCCAGATAATTGCAGGAATGTTACTGCTTCCCTCCCCTTCCAAAGCTTTGGCAAGTTTTAGGTTATTGTTCCTGATTTCCTCTAATTTCGAAATATGCTTTGCGGCAGAAACATAAAAAACCTGCAACGGCCTCCCCTCAATAGAAGTACCATAGGACTCCATTTTCACTTGGTTGGGGAATTCCTTGGCGATGTACGCATAATAGTCCAAGACCTTCCAATAAGGCGTAACTTTGGTACCCACCTGATAACCGAGGAACTCGGAGGGCGATTTCACCTGTGCCATAACACAAATAGTGAAAAAACAGCCTATGATGCTGAGCAATCTTTTCATAATTTAGTAATACTGTTTAGATTAAAATATTATACATATTTAGGTCTTCAAATTAAGGATTTATAGGAATAATTTTTAATTTTTAGGCCTTTATTTTAAATCAACCTATTATGGCTCATTTAGAAACCGACCTCATTCACAAAGGAAGTGAATTCAATGAAAGTAAAGCTGTTGTTACACCAATTTACCAAACGTCCACATATATTGCAGATGAGGACCTAAAACAATACATTACCGCTGCATCGGAGACAAAACATCCTGGATTTTATCATAGGCATGGTAATCCGACCAACTCCCAGGCGGCCGCTGTATTAGCCTCTTTGGAGAAGACGGAAGATGCGCTGGTCTTGGCCACAGGCATGGCGGCGATCAGTACGGCAATTCTCACCGTGGTGAAAACTGGAGATCACATCATTACCCAGCATTCCCTTTACTCCGGCGCTATGCTCTTCTTTAAGGAATTCCTGTCGGATTTTGGGGTAGAGGTTACATATGTGGACCAAAAGGACAACCAGGCCTTTGAAAAGGCCATTCAGCCAAACACAAAACTGATCTATGTGGAAACCCCTTCCAATCCAAACCTTGACATTACAGACCTTGCATTCATTGCCGGACTGGGAAAGAAAGGACAGATCACCACGATGGTGGACAATACTTTCGCCTCTCCGATCAACCAGACGCCTGCTGATTTTGGTATAGATATTATCGTGCATTCCGCAACGAAATATCTTGGGGGGCATAGTGACCTTACTGCTGGAGCGGTGTGCGGTAGAAAATCTTACATAAACAAGGTATGGCGGAGATCCTTGGTCCTGGGGGGATCTTTAAGCCCATTTGATTCCTGGCTGTTGTTAAGGGGGATGAAGACACTCGCTATGAGGGTTAGACAGATCAATGAGAATGCCCTTGAATTGGCACAATGGCTGGATAAACATCCCCGCATCAAAAAAGTAGCCTATGTTGGGTTGAGTTCACATCCACAATATGCATTGGCACAAAAACAGATGAATGGAGGAACGGGCATGTTATGTGTGGAACTATCGGCTGATCATGATGAACAGGCATATTCCTATGCTCAAGAGGTTCTGAACAGATTGACCATTTTTGCCAATGCCGCAAGTCTGGGAGGAGTAGAATCCTTGGTGGTACATCCAGCAAGTATGTGGGGCGGCCACCATGATAAGGACCAAAAGCAGACATCTGGTATATATCCGGGACTTATACGTATTTCAGTGGGTATTGAAAACATAGAGGACCTTATTAAGGACTTTGAAACAGCACTGGGCTGATCCCTCTTCATGTCATTAAAGAAATGGAGGACTATTAACAGAATGTTAGCCAGAAAATAGTACAGTTAGCGTGTTCCAGGCTTCCTTTAAAAAGAATCCTAAATGGATTTTGAGCTACGAGCATTCCGGTGTACCTAAATCAAAGCTTGGGGATCGAGGAAAGGATCTATCCACAGAAAAAAATCTAGGATAGATCTTTATCATGGGAGCCTATCTGTCTGCCAAACCACTGCCAAAGGGCCTTTTTGCTGTAAAGTACAGGCAGGAGGGCATATAATAGGTCAAGTTTTCCCAATTTGGGGCACATTTGGAAATCCCACTCGCAGAACGGTGCCCTCTGCTGGTTTACTCTGTACCTCTACAGTTCCGTGGTTCCGTTCAATCAGGTCCTTGATCAACAGAAGTCCAATCCCCGATCCCCTTTCATCTGCAGTCCCTAATGAATTCCTCTGAACAGATTTGAATAGCGTGGACAAATCTTTCATACTTATCCCAATACCATGGTCGATTATAGATATATACGTCCTAGTCCCTTCAACCTTGACCGATAGTTTTATCTTCCCCCCAAAAAAACTGAATTTTATCGCATTGCTCAATATGTTCCTTATGATTATGCGAATGTGTTCCATATCCGCAACGACAGAATCCTCGGGTGAGATCTCCCAGGAAACATGGAGGCTCTTCCTTTTTATCTGTTCCTGAAAATTATTGATGGTATCATTTACAACTGGCAATAGGCAGACTTTCGTTTTTTCACCCGTGGCGCCCTTTACATTACTGCTACCCCATTTTAGAAGATCATCCAGGATCTGATTCTGCTTTAGGATGTGGGCATGGATATCGCTGATGAATTCGATGGATTTTTCCTGGTTGAAGATATGATGCTTCAAGGCAAGCACCAGGTTTTCAAGACTTGCCAAAGGGCTTTTCACATCATGGGCAATAATAGAAAACACTTTTTCCTTCTCTTGATTGGATTCCTTCAATGCTCTTTTCTGCTTCTGGA
Source organism: Sphingobacterium tenebrionis (assembly GCF_037126265.1). Taxonomy (NCBI): domain Bacteria; kingdom Pseudomonadati; phylum Bacteroidota; class Sphingobacteriia; order Sphingobacteriales; family Sphingobacteriaceae; genus Sphingobacterium; species Sphingobacterium tenebrionis. The sequence goes on along the minus strand of NZ_JAYLLN010000003.1, from coordinate 146,592 downwards.
TCTTGAGAAGGTTGTTCTTTATGATCTGGAGAAAAGAATTGGTTACCAAAATGATAAATCCTATTGAACTAATCATGTTGACCAGAACCCTTGCCTTTGGCAAAGGTTCAGTGATGTTCACCCTTTCGCCCAGGATAAATATGGCAACCATTGATACCGCTACCATTGCACCAAAGAAGATGTGAACCTTTCTTTGATCATAGAGCATCATAGAGGCCACGAGGATACTTATCAGAAAATATTCCGCACCATTCTTGAATAGGATAGCACCGGCAAGAAAAAATATAAAATTGAACCCAAGCAGAACAGCCTTCGCACTTTCAAACCTCCGATAGTGCAAGAGTACGAGAACAGTGGCGGAACTTAGGGAATTCAGGATATTTATGGATGCCAACAAGAACCTTTGATCTTCTAGGTTAACCAATGCGAAATATAATGTAGGGAATACGCACATCCAAGCAATTGTCCGGACCATCTGATTCCTTTTGTTCTGAATGTAGGGATTTTCCGAATATACTTTCCTATGGGACAGGACCAATCTGTAGAGACGGATTATTTTGATATAAATCTGCTTGATAAATAAAGGAAAACTTTTCACAAAAAAAAGAAATTAATCAGTATCATATTTTTTGAACAAGGATCTTTCCCAACAATCGCCCATGACCCAACGTTCTTGCGTTGTCAATACCAGCAAAATGGCACTGCGAATTTAAGGATATTTATATCATCTACAACTGGACCATGAAATACCCTTTGGTCCAAAGACCAAATCAACAACTTGTACGATTAGCGAAACTGGAATCAAGGATGTGTGGGATCCATCCTTTGGAAGATTTAGTATATATTAGATCAAATGGATTTTACTATTCAAAAACCAAGATACCCAGTTCTCCCAGGTCATTCCAGTCCACATTCTACCGAATTGCCTACCTCCCCGAAAAAAACTCCCTTTTCTCTTTTCAACTCCCCCCTAATTGGGACCATCGTCTGGAACAGCCCGATTTATATTCCTCGTAGACCGAATTTATTCTGGTTTATTTTTAAGGTACCTTTTCCTGTACCATTCAGGAATGGTAAAAATCAATGATCTCCCTCCCTAAAACAAAATTTTCAAACAGAATTACTATTACTAAGGCCGATGAGGGATTAGTCAATACCTGATCCACACTCTTAATTCCCCATGGATTTTTGGACATTTCAAAAAATTACTCCTGGGCCAATCCGGGTATTTCCAGTGGTCATCTTTTTACGATGGAAATGGAACAAAATACAGCTCCGGTTTTCACAGGATATCCCGGGCGGGGTGCGTTGAATTTAAGTATATTATGGATTGCTATAATCCCTGTCCTAGAAATTCCCTATATTCTGTTGGCGATTTTCCATAAAGTTTTTTGAAGTACATGCTGAACCCGTTTGCAGATCTAAAACCCAATGAATAGGAAACTTCCTTGATTGAAAGTCCTGTGTCCTCCAGCATTTTTTGTCCAAGCTCAATGAGGTAACTATCTATTATTTCCTTAGGCGATCTATCCATAACCTTTCTGGTTATGTTAGAAAGGGTCCTATTTGTAATATTTAGGGATTCAGCATAAAAAGTCACCCCTTTCTCCTTTACTGCATTTAATGCTACCAATCCTTTGAAGGCTTCTGCTGTGTTAAGATAAGTTATCGGGACATTATCAGAAACTGGACCATTCCTACCTAAATCCTTTGATTTTTCGAACACCTTTTTCAAATGGAGCACATTATTCTTCAAAAGATTCGAGATCAACAGTTCCTTTGATTCTTCCTCATCGTCATTCTGGTAGGTCTTAATCATATCGTTAATCACCTTCAAGTGTGCGGCCTCCTTCTTGGATATACGGAATTGATGGAAATCACTTTTCCTGTTTTTGAAGATTTCCGCTATATGGTTGTCATAGAATAGAACTGTATCAAAAAAAAAGTATTCAGATATGGGGCATATTTTTGCAATTTCCAAGGTCGGTGGAACAAAGATCCTTGAGTCCAATACAAAATGACCCGCAGCAGTTTCAATGATCTTCGATACTTCTAGGATCTCGAAGGAAGATAGTAATTCGGGCAGACTGTCCTTCCTTTCGAGCAATTCTTTACCATTTATGAGAAAACATAGGATCTTTCTATTCATACAATCGGATTAATTGGAAGATTAACAAAAATTTCACCAAAATATCTTTCTGAAACGAAAATTCATTATAGAGATCCATATGGTTGATTCCTATTATCGATTAAATATTGTTCTGAACCAAGATAATCCAACAAAATCGTATTGTCCTAAGGTTTTGGGAAAATACATCAACAATTCGGAAGGTTGGCAGAGTATATGGAAATTTATTGCTCGATAGGATTTTTAAATAAAATTTTTCGATTTTGAAAATAGGAATATGAACTGGATTCGGAATCTTATAAGAATAATTTTTACCACATATGATATTACCGATACAAAGAGTTTGCCTCCCCTTTTCCTCCTCAAATCGATGGCACGATTAAGAATCAAAAAAAATGTTGTCCCAAATGGGACAACATCACATCACACTATTTATTGAACCCAGGAAGGTCCTATTGAAGTCTATAATGGGTATAGACTGAATATTCCACTTTTATAAACACATAGTTAATAAAAGTTTTTCGAACATCTCTGCCCTCTTCCCGATTCTTGACCCAAATTTCCAATTTTGATATTTAAGAACAATAGTATCCAATATGAATATTCTTTCAACTATATCACAACATCCAAGGAAACCGTAAACATGTTCGTATAGGAAACAGAAAATCAAAAATTTCTTGGGATTTATTCCAAAAATCATTCCTGCAGTAATCTTTTGCTATCTGGATCAATTAATACCCTCTTCGGAAAGGAGCGAGTGAATCGAAATCCTGAATTTTTCATTTTGAATATTAAAAGGACCAAAACTGGAAGTTCAGATTCTTGAACGGTCGACTTGCCATCATGCACGAATTTATTGGACCATCTGATCCCATCCATAGCTATCCAAAATGTGTCCAGAGTTTTAATGGGATAAACAACGATGTTGAAAGGACAAAACATGTTATTAGGATACTTCCATCAACCAACTTAAGCAATTGGGCTATTTTGGCGACATGTGCATACTCCGAGATTGAATGTAGGGTAAGGGGAAGCATAAATGATGTTTACCCTGAAATAACACGTTCCTAGTTAAGAAATTAATTAAGTTCCCTCTATTTCAAGGAATAACCTTTCTTTACCAATGCCAAAACTTTAAAGTAACCCCAGCGTTGAGAATTATCCGTAAGTACCCCCTGCAGTTAACTCAATTTCCTCGGATCATTGACATGATCTAAATCTGGTATGCAAACCTATTATCTATACAATTAAACAAAAGACTAATCTGTCAGTTGCAACTAAAGATTGGACTCTTCAAATAGGGTCTGCGGCTTGTCACCAGGTAACCATTTCAAACGAAAAAGTGGACATATGGAAAAACAGGATGTAATTGTTGAGGTACTTTTCAAAAAAAACTCAATCAAATAAACCCTTATCCTCATTACCCAGAAATTTAAACGTTTATAACATCTGGCTGGCACAAGATGTTAAATAAAGCAAAATTAAATTTAATTTATGCGTTTTATTGTAATATGTTGTCTATTTTGGGATTATAAATCATGTACTATGAAATGTCCAAATTGTAATGAAATTTTATTAATCGCAGAAAGGAATCGTGTGGAAATAGATTACTGTCCCAATTGCAGAGGAATCTGGCTGGATAAAGGTGAACTGGATAAACTACTCGATTATGCTGCAAACCATAATAACTTTCCCCAGTCGCAACAGACCGTTGACAGAAACCAAACCATCGACCAAAGGGAGGATAAATATTACAGAAAAGATGAAGATCATTGGCAGGGACAGCATCGAGATGATTATGGAAAACAAAGATATCCAAAAAAGAAAAAATCATTCCTATCCGAATTTTTCGATTTTGATTGATAGTGAATGGTTTGACTCGATAAAATAAGCGAGAGGTTAAAATGGAAGCGTTATATATGTTTAAATGTTAGCACGGTTTATTGATCCTAATCATCCTCGACTTTTGATTTTAATCTGATGGAGAATCTGCTTAACCAGCAATTCAAGGGCGAGGGATTACCGACAGAGACCTTTGACATCCGTGAACTGTTAGGTTATTGCACCAAGATCCTCGAAATAAAAGCGATGGCCAAAGGCCAGAGAATAATCCTAAAAGCAGACCATATAATTTTCATCCCGGCCCAAAATGAACAACTGTGGAGGGTATTCAGCAATCTTATAACCAATGTCATAAAATTCGCTCCACATGGAGCACAAATGGAAGACACAGCTATCAAACAGGTATCGAAAGTCTTAGTGAGCGTAAGGATAGTGGGCCAGGAATCCCTTCACAAATATCAGGGACGATCTTTGATTTGTACAACAAGTGTAACCCCTGTACTGACGGGGAGGAATCCTTCGGAATGGGCCTGGTTATCTGCAGATGGATAGTAGAGGCTCACGGAGGTAAGATATGGTACGAGAACAATTTTGATAAGGGCGCTAATTTTTATGTCGAGCTACCCAGCACCGATAAATAACGGTAATGCTGTCCAAATCTAAACCCTTATTTCCAGCCTGGTCCCTGATGAAAAGCGGGGATTCTGATCTACTACCTTATCCTCCTGTTTGCATTGCTACTAATGAACATCTTATTTTTATCCTCCGAAATTATGGCCACGAATCGTTCATAATGCTTCAGGATATCTGCGATCAGTTCGTCCTTGGTAAATAACCTCACGTCATAACCCTGCCTTGCATCACCAAAATAGGCCAGAGGAAAGTAGGCTTGCCCATCTTCCATATCCGAGAGGTTTTCCTCCTTCTGGAAATATTCCGGAAAATCCTTAGTCTCACTCCGTACACCATAGATGAAATTGTTCACCAAATCATACCGGATCTCGATTTCAATAAAATTTGGCTCTTTGCCCTGATTTATATTAGCCTCGATCCCATTCTTGATAAATTCGTTACTGAGTTCATGTATCGCATTTCCGGCAATATCCCTCATATAGGAATCAATATCATTCTGGGAATCAACTTTCACTATCTGCCTTAACCGGTCCTTCCATAATTTTCCGGACCATGGAACGGTAGATACCGAAAACTCCTGCTCATAATATTTTTTGTCTATCGACAGGGCCTTTACAAGGCAGGCTATCATGACTAGAATGATGATCGAGAAGGGAAGTGCCGTGATCAGGGTCATGCTCTGTAGGGCTTCCAATCCTCCTGCATTCAATAAGAATAGGGCCAAAACGGCTAATAACACTCCCCATCCGGCTATCTGCCATTTCGGAGAAACCTTGGCATTCTTGGTAGCAATGCTGTTCATGACGAACATCCCCGAATCTGCTGAGGTCACAAAGAATATCATGATGATCGCTATAACCATAAAACTAATGACCTTGGTAAACGGTAGATATTCCAGAAACCTGAACATCAGGGCATCTGGATCGTTTGCCAATGCGCTCAGAGCACCTCCAGAAACATGGCTGTCCAGCCAGATGGCACTGTTGCCGAAAACGGACATCCACATAAAATTGAATATGGTCGGAAGGATCAGTACGGCTGCAATAAACTCCCTAATAGTCCTTCCTTTTGATATCTTCGCAATGAAGAGGCCCACAAAAGGAGACCATGAAATCCACCATGCCCAGTATAGGATCGTCCAATTGTAGAACCAAGGTAAGGATGCATCCTCATAAACATGGGTATTGAAGGTCAGGTTAAAGAAATTATTGATGTAGTTCCCCAATCCTTCTGTAAAGCTACCTATCAGATAGACGGTCGGTCCAAGAAAAAGAACGAACAACATCAGCAAAATAACCACTGCGATATTGAGGTTGCTCAGGATCCTTACGCCCTTATCCACTCCGGTGGTCGCTGAAAAAACTGCGATCGAGACCAGGATAAACACAATAATAGCCTGATTGACGAAGCCGGTCTCATGAACTATCCCAAGTATGTGCAAACCAGAATTTATCTGCACAACGCCGAAACCCAGAGTGGTGGTTATTCCAAAAAAGGTGCTGCAAAGGGCGAATACATCGATGGTGTTCCCCCAGCGGCCCTGTATCCTGTCCTTAAGAATCGGATAGAGGCAGCTCCTCAGCGAGAGGGGAAGTTTATATCTATAGGCAAAATAGGAAAGTGCCAGCCCTACCAAGCCATATATCGCCCAGGCGTGGATGCCCCAATGGAAAAAAGTATACAGTTGTGCGTTCTTAGCACTATTGACATAACTGCTGTTGGCAAAGATCTCATTGGAATAGTGCTGCATAGGTTCAGCAACACTAAAATACATCAATCCTATACCCATACCGGCTGCGAAGAGCATAGAAATCCAGGAAAAGAAGGAATAGTCCGGAGAACTGTCGTTTCGCCCCAATTTGATATCTCCGTACTTACTGAACATCAGGAATAGCAGGAACAGAACAAAGACAGTTACTGCCCAGACATATACCCAATTCAGGTTCACGAAAATAAAGTTCTTTACCACATCCAGGACCGTGCTAACCCTCCCTGGGAATATCGCTGAAGCCAAACACACGGCAAGGATAAAGATCAAACTTGGTAGAGTGACTCCGCTATTAAGTGATGAATTGATTTTTCTAGATTTTGACATGGGTTCGAATCGATGGTTCAAATCAAGAGTATTCCTGGATAAGGAACACCTCATCCTTCTATAACAGTTATCCGAACAATAGGTTTTGGAAATTTCCATTCTAGGTTGACACTTTTGTGGAATGGTGGGGGAGGGACAAATATAAACAGGTCCCCAAAAATCATGCATGCCCTTATTACGGTGTATTCCGAAGCATGATGGAGTTTCAAATATCTGGACCATATACCTTGGCATCTGATAAATAACCTTATTGTTAGATTGCAAGAAACACTTCCCCTATCATTTCTTGTAGAACCTGTTTTACCTTACGGGACCAGCTTTAAAAAAATGTTTTCTTCGGGGATTAAAAAAGAAAAAAATAAGGATATGGAAAAAGATAGTCGGCTACATACCGATAAAAGAATGGATAATGTACAACATGATGCGACAGGATTAATTTTAGTGTCGGAGGGTGCAGTGTACTAACAAATACTAACCAGTCCCATAGGTAAAAAACCCGTTAGGCCCTGGATAAAACCAGAATAATCACGTATTAAGCACGAGAAGAAGACCCTTATTTGGCATTCGATTTGATTTACATCTGATATACAACCTTTTGTTTGATAAGACTGGTTATTTTAACGCGAGGTTTGATATCCAGTCTTATCAATACTACCCAACAGTTCGAATTGTCATTCAGGATATAACAGTTTTTTACAAAATAGTTTTAACCATGAACAATGATTTTATAATAAAAGAAGTGCTGGTTCATTCGCAGACTCTATTGCAGTACGCCAAAAGGTTTACCAAGGATGAAACTGATGCTCAAGATCTTTTGCAGCACACCCTGATGAGGGTCCTGAGATATCATAAAAATTATTCAAAAGGATCTAATCTTCTAGGCTGGGTATATACAATAATGAGAAGCTGTTTTTTGAACGATTGCAGGAAACAGAATTTAATGAATAATTTTATAAAAAACGCTAATCCTGAAAATGATCCCGAACTAAGATTAACAAACAACAAAAGTGAAAACAGATTCTTCATGGAGGATTTTCAAAAGGTTATGGAAACGGTCCCAGAAAAGTTCCTTACTCCTTTCCTCATGCATTTTGAAGGATTTAGGTATTATGAGATAGCCGAACATCTGAATGTGCCTGAAGGGACTGTAAAAACCCGGATCCGTACCGCAAGGAAACTACTAAAAAAGAACCTCTCGAGCTATGGTGATTTAAAAGCATAATTGATATAAGATCCAGATCTGTCAAGCTGCTGAACCTTTTGACAAATAAGACCCTTTTTTGTCGAAGATGACCTACAAATCGTTACTTAATGGAAACGGACAAAAAATAAACCCACCTTCAAATGATGGTGGGTTTGATTGAAAGTAAATTGTAATGTTTGTAACCAAATCAAATTTATCATTTTATATTATAGAACACCCCTGTTTGAACAAAGGAAAATATTTTTGTAGCCAAATTTCGTATTTACGATTTCCAAACTTTCTCTATTTTAACCAGATCTCTTCTATTCTTAATATTGAAATCGAGAACGGTTAGTATTATCCATATATGGATATCCTGCCCCTTAGGATTACCATTTATTGATCTGGATATTTTTTGATCATCGGAAAAGTAAGATTCATCGTTGGATATCCTATTAACCCTTCCTTTGATTTTGTTCTTTGGTAGAGGTACCCATTTCCAAATGGGAGGTCTGGTTCCAATTCAAACCAATAAAGTTCTATGCTTCTGTAAATGAAGTAGGTCACTTTATATCCTCAGGGGCTCATATCATCAAAAAAATCGGATAGATTACTTTCCAAGGGGCAAATGTCCAATTGGAATTAGACGTTTCCTCGAGAGGCGGCGTTATTTAGGATATGCTATTATAAGTGGTATTTGTACGTATTATTTAAAAAAACTGAACTTGTTCCAAAATGACCGTGTTCAATTTATAAAAACGAAATGGAAACGAAATCAAATTTTGACCTCACCGCGTTTATTTTCAGACATGCCCTCTGGTTTAAAGAGAACTATTCACTGCAAGAAGCCGAGAATTTTATAAAAAAGACCCTAAAGGAAGATCCTAAAGAAAAGAAAAAATTATTATTGAAGATCAGGATGCCCACTCCATAATTTTGTTAATCCAAATACAGGAAATTACCTGAACAACCTGTTATAGAGATAATAACCGATTATTGTGCTCATTATGAACACGATGATCAAACATATCCTTAGTATTTTATCCTCCTTATCCATAATGCTGAAATTAACTATTATATGTTATCGGGACCCATTACCTTAGTATGGACATTAGTTTATAGCCAAAATTAAAACCCACAATGAATATCAACACCAATAGGGCAATTATCAATAATAAGGTGATGCCAGCTTTTCTATTCATATTTCAATTTAAAGATTAGAAATAAAATCTTCCCTCGAATTGTTAAATTTAGGAAGTTTTAGACCTGGAGCGAAAATTAAATGATATTAAACCGAGTAGCAGCACGGACATGGACATCCTGTTCTGATCGAACAGAACAGGGAAATCCTTAAATAAACAACCAGCCTATGTCACTAATCCGTAGGTAATCTTTTATCTCAGTACGTTCTTTCCATCGAGTGCAACGATTAAAATTCAGTCAATGTTTTGACCAAAAAATCGATCCTAACAATTTTCCTCTCCAGGCAAAGATATAAAATAGGTCGGTCAGTCAAATGGCATGCCCTTTTCCCAATCATCGATCATGGTCCCAGCTCTTAAAACAGCAATAAAAAAATTCCATTTATTGACAGCACTTACCAGAAAACAGTGTACAATGCAGCAGTAATACCCAACACGATCAAAGCCCCAACAGCAAAACCCGTTTTGGTTTTGAACATGGTAGAATCCACCTCGAGTCCTTTCGGCACGATGCCTCTCTTATTATCAAATAAAGAGATAAAATACATCCCGATCAAACAGAAAATAAACACAAATCCTACACGATCGATAAATGGAATCTCATATACTCCGTTCAAGGGTACAGAGAATCCTGTGGATGCCAGGAATGAAAGATCCATGAACTTCGGAAGGAATTTCAATACGATGGACATCAAAAAACCACCAATGGTAGCGAATAGGGCAGCATTGGAGGTTGTTTTCTTCCAGAAAAACCCTAAAAGGAACATCGCAAAAATTCCTGGTGACACAAATCCGGTATACTCCTGAATATATTGGAAACCGCCTTTTTTATCGATTCCCAAGTGTGGTGCAATGATGATCGCTAAGACCATGGAAACCACAATGGTAATTTTACCCACGTTCACCAATTTCCTTTCAGATGCATTTTTATCGAAAATCTTCTGATAGATATCCAGCGAAAATATCGTAGCTACGGAATTGGCCTTACCTGCCAAAGATGCGACCACCGCAGCAGTAAGTGCAGCAAAAGACAATCCTTTCAATCCTGTAGGCAATAAGCTCAACAGTACGGGATAGGCGCGGTCAGGGTTCAATTCTCCACCTGCCAACATCTCCTGTTGGAATTTACCATCCTGGTAAAGAACATAAGCTGCAATACCTGGCAACACGACGATCAATGGCATTAATAATTTAAGTACCGCAGCGAACAGAAGGCCATTTCTGGCCGTTCCAAGATCAGCGCCAAGTGCACGCTGAGTTATATATTGGTTACAGCCCCAATAACTTAGGTTGATGACCCACATACCCCCGATCAACACGCTCAAACCCGGTAGATCGATATAATTTGGATTGTCCGGCTCCAGGATCATATGGAAATGATCATTTGCCTTTTCATGGACAAGGTTGAATCCATCCAGGATGCCGTTACCGCCAAAGTGGGTAGACACAAGATCCAAGGCGAGATAGGTTGTTGCCAAACCACCAAGGATCAGGAAGAAAACCTGTATCACATCCGTATAACCGATTACCTTCATTCCGCCCAATGTAATGATAATGGCAAAAACAGCAAGGCCAATCATACACATCTGGAAATCCAATCCGGAGATGGAAGAAACGGCCAATGCCCCTAAGAATAATATGGAGGTCAAGTTCACCACAATGTACAATAATAACCAAAAAACCGCCATGATCATGGAAACAGTACCATTGTACCGGACATTGAGGAACTGCGGCATGGTAAATATCTTGTTCTTGAGGTATACCGGCAAGAAGAATACTGCTACAACGATCAAGGTAGCTGCTGCCATCCATTCATAGGTCGCTATGGCCAGTCCGATCTTGAAACCGGAACCGCTCATACCGATGAACTGCTCTGCAGAAATATTCGACGCGATCAGGGAAGCCCCGATTGCCCACCAGGTCAATGAACCCTCGGCTAAAAAATAATCCTTTGAATCACCAGAGGCTGATTTCTTTTTGTAATAAATGTAAAGTCCGTATCCTGCAACGATGACAAAATAACAGAGGAATACGATATAGTCTTTGGTTTCCATACTATTTGGTTGTACTGAATTTATAGATTGATTTGGTAGAATAGGTATCTCCAGGGTTTAGAACGGTGGAAGGGAAATTAGGTTGGTTCGGTGAGTCAGGAAAATGCTGTGGTTCTAAACATAGTCCTGTACGGAAGCTATCCGTTTTTCCGTTTTTCAAGGTCACCTTATTGCCCATGAAATTTCCGGAATAGAACTGTATGCCGGGCTCTTGGGTATAGATCTCCATGACAATTCCTGTTCTATCACCAGTTAGGGTTACTGCGTGGTTAAGCCCATCGACCTTGGTCTCATTCAACACAAAATTATGGTCATATCCCTTCCCGAACTTCAACTGTTGATTGTCCTGTTCGATATCCTTTCCGATGGTTTTGCTAACCGTAAAATCAAATGGCGTTCCTTTCACAGGGGCCAATTCTCCGGTTGGGATCAAAGTACTATCTACAGGCGTATATTTATCCGCAAAGACCTTCAATTGATGGTCCAGGATGGTACCGCTACCCTCCCCATTCAAATTAAAGTAAGCATGATTGGTTAGATTGATCACTGTTTTCTTATCCGAGGTCGCTTGATAATGAATTGTCAATTCATTGTTATCACTCCAGCTGTATGTTACCTCCATGCTAATATTCCCGGGGAAACCTTCGTGTCTATCAGGAAGGGTATAGGTAAAGGTGACCATTTTAGCATTGGCTTCCTTTACTTCCCAATTGGCAAAGTGCAGGCCTTTTTTTCCGCCATGTAAGGTATTCGGGCCATTATTTGTCGGTGTAGTGAAGGTCTCTCCATCCAGGGTAAACTTCCCTTTGGCGATTCGGTTTCCAAATGGACCTACGATCGGCCCAAAATAGGGTTCGGCAGGGTTATTATAACTACTTGCCTTATCAAAACCAAGCACAACATCGGTTAAGGTACCATGCTTGTCCGGAACCATAAGTCCTACCAAACGAGCGCCAAAATTGGTCAGATAAGCCGTAGAACCCGAAGCATTTTTCAGGGTGTATAACTTTACATCTTTACCAGCTACCTTCGAACCAAAGGATGCTGAATCAAGGATAGTATGTAACGTGTCGGATGGGTTTTCGGCAGTTTGCTTCTGTGGTTGCTGACAGGACATCAGGCCTATCAGCGCGCCACCCAGGAAGAGGTTAGCTATATTTCTTTTCATTTTAAGTTTATAATTGAATTCTAATATACTAATTCTGAACCATTTCTGGTTTCCACAAAAATGGGGGTCAGTTCCAAACCGAATACTTCCCCATAAGTCGGAGCCAGCGCATCCACCAAGGCTTGGCCATATCCCCTTTTTACGATGTTGATGGTACAGCCTCCAAATCCGCCCCCCATCATCCTGGCACCAACAACCTGTGGATGGGATTTGGCATTTTCCACCAGAAAGTCCAATTGCCTGCAACTCACCTCATATTCATTGCTCAACGCATCATGCGCCAAAAACATCTGTCTGCCCAGTTCTGCTATATTTCCACTTACTAGGGCATCACAGGCCTGCTGAAGACGGATATTCTCCTCTATCACAAACTTCCCTTTGGTATAGGCTGCCTTATCGATATCCTTCACCGTCTCGTTCAACATATCTATGGTCGCATCCCTTAAACTTTTAACCTGCGGATAGACCTCTTGGATCAATGAAACCGCTTTCTCACAGGATTGACGACGATCATTATAAGCAGAAGTTGCTAAAGAATGCTTAACGTTCGTATTGAGCAGCACGAGCTCATAATCACCCAATTCCAATGGAACATATTCGTAGGATAAATCCCGACAGTCCAACTTAAGCACATATCCTTCCTTGCTCAGTACAGATGCGAACTGGTCCATGATGCCACATTTCACTCCTGCGAATGTATGTTCTGCCAACTGACCGATCTTCGCAATATCCACCCGATCCAGGTCCAGGTCGAATAGGCTGTTCAGCCCAAATCCAACAGCACATTCTACCGCTGCGGAGGAGGATAGTCCAGCTCCAACAGGTACATCTCCATCAATATATAGATTGAACCCTGAAATGGCCTTATTCCTTTCCTTCAATTGGTTCACCACGCCCAATATATAATTTGGCCAACCCTTATCCGTCGGTTCCACGTCGGCTAGATCAATCTGAAAAGATTCGTTGAAACCTGCTGCGTATAGAAGTACCTCCTCATCATCACGTTTGCCCAATCCTACATAAACCGCCTTATCAATTGCAGTAGGGAGTACAAACCCTTCATTGTAATCGGTATGTTCCCCAATAATATTTATCCGCCCCGGTGATTTGACGACCAAATCCGGATCAACAGCATAAACCTCCTTAAAACGGTCACTGATCTCTTTTCTATCCATTAAACTTTTCTTTCTTTATAATGTATGTTTGATTGATTCCTGATGGTCTCTGCGGCCGTTTCTGGTGTGATATCACGTTGTGGATTGGCCAACATTTCGTACCCTACCATGAATTTTTTAACTGTGGCAGAACGCAATAAAGGCGGATAGAAGTGCATGTGCCAATGCCAGAAACCCTGATCCCCACTATTCACAGGTGCCTGATGCATCCCTGCGGAATATGGAAAGGATGTTTCAAATATATTATCGTATTTGGTGGTCAGTTCCTTCAGTACCTTGGCCAGGTCCTCACATTCTAGCTCCGAAAAATCACGAATGTCCTGCACATGACGTTTGCTGATGATCATGGTCTCGTATGGCCAGGATGCCCAGAACGGAACTAACGCCACAAAATGTTCAGCATCGATCAATATTCTGACCTTTTCCTGAAGCTCTACTTCCAAATAGGCCGATAGCAGACTACGCCCATGTGTGTCAAAATATTCCACTTGTCTTTGTTCTTCCTTTTCGACCTCTACTGGAACGGAATTCTGTGCCCATATCTGTCCGTGTGGATGCGGGTTGCTACATCCCATGATCGCCCCCTTATTTTCAAAAATCTGGATGTATTTTATCCATTCATGCGAGGCCAATTCCTGAAATTCTCCTTTCCAAACTTCTACCACCAACTTCAGGTCCTCTACAGTCATTTCAGGAAGGGTCAGATCATGTCTTGGCGAAAAAGCGATCACCTTACAGATCCCTCTTGCCGTTTCTGCCAGTAATAGATCAGAAACATTGATCTCCCCTTGCCGACTATCTTTCAGCAGGGCAGAGAAATCATTCACAAAAACGAATGGTGCTTTGTACTGGGGATTATGATCGCCATCTGCACGGTTATTCCCAGGGCATAAATAGCATTTAGGATCGTAGGCAGGACGGTTATCGCTGGCTAGATCTTCCACTTGTCCCTGCCAAGGACGCTTACTGCGATGCGGAGAAACCAATATTTTCTCTCCTGTAAGGAGATTGATACGGGTATGGGGTATGTCGTTTATTGCAAACATGGACCGGTTTATTAATATTTAGGTGGGTCTAATATACTAATCAATCCTTATTTCGTGGTTGGTCCGTGTACTTTTAACACACCTTTTTTATCAATTTCCATTTCATCGATAAAAACGACCCTATCCTGCCCGCTCTGTGTAGTCCTTCCATGGTAAACACAATACATTTTCCCTCCTCTTCCTACCAGGATGGAATTGTGCCCGGTTCCTGTCACATCTCCACCCTTTTCGGTGTTCTTCTCCAATACCGGATTATGCTTGGATTTTTTGAACGGTCCCAATGGATTTTTGGAGGTCGCATAGCCTACCGCATAATATTTTCCGGCATAAAAGTTCGCAGAATACATCATATAATAGGTGTCCTGCTGCTTTATCAGGTAGGATCCTTCAGTCCAACGGCGGTTGACTTCCTTGTTGTTTACCGATCGGCTTTCCCATTCTGCCTGTACATCGTCCATTTTCAGTGGTGGTCTCAAAAGCATTTCAGGTTCCCCGATCACCCCACTCAGGTCAGGTTTTAATTCTACCCCATAAACCCAACTCTCCTCGATCTCCGAAAAGATGCCCTGTTGTTTTGCCCATTGGGAAATTTCAGATTCCACGGGATGTTTGTAACAACATCGGGAATAATAGAGGTACATTTTTCCACTTTCCTCCACAAAAACATTGGCATCGATGATGGGATATCCTGGGTCGAAAAGTGGTTCTCCGGTCATATCCACAAATGGTCCGGTCGGCTTGTCGGAAACCGCCACCCCTATTTTATAGTTCTCCAGTTCGTTATTGGGGTTGTTCTTCCAATGTGCCGAATAGAAGAGGTAGAATTTATCATTCCATTTATAGACTTCAGGTGCCCAAAAATCCTTGGTTCCCCAAGCTTTCTCCTGAATGTTGGTATATATTACCCCTTCCTTTTTCCAATCCTTTAGATCACTGGAGGAATAAGCAACAAATCCGTTTTTTGTTCCACCGGTTCCATAAAGATAATATCTGTCGGAGGTATCATCATAAATGATGTAGGGATCACCCAATGCCACTTTTAATGGATTTCCGGGCAAGGTTTCTGGCTGGCGGTTTGTCGGCCGTACAGTAGGCATCGGAATATCGTTCAGATTGGCCTTCCCAGCTCCGATAATTGGCCAGCCATTGTTCCAGTTGACCTCATCCAAAAAAAGCATCCTACGCGAAGTATTGTTGGGCAGTTTTCCGTGTTTTTTGTCTATGCCGTGGTAATAGATCCATTCCTTTCCCTGGTCATCCGCAATGATTCCAGAGGTATGGCCCGGCCCGGCAATTTCCGGAGTCCCTTGAAGGATAAGGGTGCCATGGCCACGCTCTCTAAGATCTCGTCCCTGTTGATCAACATAGGGACCTAATAGCTGTTTGGAACGACCTACCAAAACATGGTATTTGCTGTTTGCTCCTTCGCAACAAGAGCCTTTAGAACCCAAAAAATAATAATATTCGCCCTTTTTATAAATGGTTACCGCTTCAAAATCACCGGCGGCGATCTTGACCTTTTCTGTATTCTTGAGAGTTTTACCATCCTTATCCAATTCTACAGCAAAGGTTCCCTGTTTCGGCCCATCATTGAACGATCCCCAGAAGAGATATTTCTTTCCTTGATCTTCATGATAAAATGGATCGATGGAATTGGGTACATCAATACCCTTGCTACTGAACAATTTCCCTTGATCGATAAAAGGCCCTTTTGGAGAATCGGAAATGGCCAGACCCACTCCAGGGTCTGGATCGCCCCAAGTAGAAAAGGAATAATATAAGTAATATTTTCCGTCCACGTAATTGATATCCGGAGCCCATATGCCCCCGGCATTTTTCCAGGTTGGCTTGGTCTGAAAGGCAGAGCCAACATATTTCCAATTCACCATATCCTTTGATTCCAGAATGGGCACTAACCTAGATCCCTTGCCATCATCCCAATTATCCTGGGTTCCATAGGCATAGTATAATCCGGTTTTTGGATCCTTTATAACGGATGGATCGGCCAGAACAGGTTGGAAAACCGGATTCTTGAAGGTGGGGTCCTTCCTAATTAAAGTAGGGGTTGAGAAGTCTGGCTTGACCCGCATGACCTGTTCGCCCTTTTCCTCTTCAAAATACACCTCACCGATATGCATGATCCTGGGATGGATCCTTTCCTGATCGTGATGGGAATGGAAAACGATCCTTGGCTTTCCGTTTTTATCGATGAAAGTTGCAGAATGCCCCACCCCAACTAGGTCTTTAGGCTTTTGGAAGATAGGATTGGCATCGTATTTTTTCCAAGGTCCAGTGATCTTATCGGAGGTGGCGAAACCTATCCCATAGAACGGGCTTTCATAACTATTAGCGGAATAGGTGAGATAGTATTTCCCATGGTTTTTAATGACAAAAGCGCCTTCGTTTACCCTGGGCCATACCTTTTCCCAATCCTGGGATACCTGGATGACCGGTTTTTCCGTTCCTTTCTTAATATGTAAAAGGTCGGGTTCGAGCTCCGCAATCCATATGTTCAGCCCATCATTGAATCTGTCGTACAGCATATATGGCCTACCTTCATCGATGAACAGCGAATTGTCTATACATTTCTCATCGGCTATCATCGGCTTTTTTTCCTTTTGTGTAAAAGGTCCCAACGGGCTATCGGATGTGGCGACACAGATGTGCTCTTCAGCAGTATAGAACATATAGAACTTACCCTTATGGAAATGCACTTCCGGAGCCCAGAACCATTTTTCCCCCCAAACATCCGCTTTATTTAATGCAAGTTTACGCGTTGGCTCTTTCCAGGTCTCTAGATCATCGGAAGTATACACCCTGATACCGTCAGCACTTGATGTTCCGTAGGCATAATAGGTTCCATCGTAGAGCAGCACAAAGGGATCACCTAAATATACCGGAGAGGTTCCGGGGCTGGCAATTGATCCGATAGGAAAGAATACAAAATGAAGAACATGTAAAATAACGAACAGGATTTTTGGGAATGTGTTTGACATTGCTGAAATTTAGGTTAGGTCGATGGATATAAATCTTCCCCTATTATTTAATCCCGGGAATACTTATCACAAATTTATAGATTAAAGTTAATGTTTTTTTCCTGCTTTACAACACAGGAAATGATCTTTGGGCTGGGATCAAGAACCATCGGGTGGATTGGCACCACAGAAATATACCCCGGTGGGAGAATGGCGGGTCTTTGGATGAATTTCGCTCCCACAACAAACTTCAGATGGACATTCTTGGAACGATGGGGAATCGCTCCGGCGAACCATTTAAATAACATCCCGGAAAATGGGATTGGGAATAACACATGGGTGATCATGATGGGGGAATTCACGGATATTTGTAACCATTGAGAAGGCCATCAAATGAATGCCCGCAATCCATATTCGTCCTGCGGGCGTTACACAAACTATTAATAAGCCCACAATCTATTGATTATTTTTGTCAATCCCAAATAATCGGGTGCCTCCTGAGCCCTATACCTCTCCCAGCCTCTCCGAACGGACAGTTACGAACGAATTCCGAAACCTCCTTGCGTAGGGACAAATGTGTACTGATCCCGTCTCTCAAATCAGACGACCAGCATACCACCCATCGTTGACCATAAAAGTGCCGACTTTGAATCAACTGGACGATCTGTCCGCTGACTCTATCAAGCATCCGACCGCTCATGATGGTATGGACCGGAAGCTTTGGTATACCTGATCTTAACATAGCCCCCTTTTTTCCAGGAGGCTGAAAGGATTAAAAAAATATGCTTGGTTAATATTGAGGTACCCAACCAGGACTCGGGTTTCAGGGAATGAGCGGTCCTTGCAGCCAATTCCTCATCATAGAGAATTGTTCAAGCGGCTATCGGAATGGGTATTCCAATTTTATTATATCCATCAAAAAGTCCCAAATATTTATCCACTGCCTCAGAATTCAGGACACTTGATAGGACCAACCTCGATCTCACCTTTCCCAATTTCAGGGGATCCTACCTAATCTCTGGAGGGGGTAGGGTATCCCTTTCCGCAATATCCAATTTTGTTGCATGATTTTGTACCTCAGCATTCTATTGGCAGGGATTGAGTCCGCATTCCCGTAGTAATACCTTTACAAATTTTTATTTTCACCATGTCCAGCACATCTGTTGACGTCCAAAAACAATTGAAAAGCCTAGTTTTGTGGCAATTAAAAGTTTAATCCTTTTGTTTAAAAGCAGAGTACATCATGGGCAATAAAAAGAAATACATCTCGCCGGAAGTTTCGGTTGTCTATATCAGAATGGAAAATGGCATTGCCGCCGGATCGGCCTCGATTACCCCTGGAGGATCCAATTCCAATTACCAACCAGAAATCGATGACTGGACCACAGATGATGGGTACAACAATTCCATTGACCTTTAACCGGATAAGTAGAAATATATGAAACAACACCTGATATTAATATATTGCCTTTTCTTTTTTTGTTGTTCCTGTAGCAAAGAAAATGATCCGGACGGGACTGCTGGCCAGCAAGGGGATGGGACTTCCATCACTTTTGAGATAAGTGGGATCGACAACGGGACACAGGTCGTAGATGTGAACAGGGAGCAGATTTCCAAAATCCATGCGGCCTCTCATTCCCCACAAAGTATCCTATACCAGAAGCAGGAACCGTTCAATGAATTCTGTGATGCGGTGGTGAGCCTGAGCGAAGTCCCGACCAATGCCCAGACGAGCAAAAAAGTCCTATCCGCCATAGGATCCAGGTCAACTGGTGAACACGGAGTTAAACTTTCGAGCACCGACATGCCGATCGGCAGGACCTACCGGGTCGTACTCTACGAAGGAGGTACACAGGTCGCTACACTGAACGCAACCTCTGGAACAGCCTTCACTTTTTCCGGGGCCTTCCGGAATCGCGTATACACCTGGTTTGCATATTCTTACAACAATTCCGTACCCTTTACAGGGAACTTCGATGATGCCAACCCGAATATTTCGCTTTCTGGCAATTCGGGACTGCTGTACGCGTCGGGAACAATTACAACAAGTAATACGCTGAATTACAACAACAAACTGAACATCCTGTTCAAGGAAAAGTCCGCGATAATAGAACTGGTTGTGGATGCCAGGGGAATGTTCGGAACGATAGGTGATATACAGGTAAGCAATATGACAGCGGGACAGTTGAAGAACGGTGTCCTGAACCTAAGGACAGGAAATTTTGTTTCCTATTCAAACGCACCCTTGGTCAACCGCTCCAATTCGGATTTTGTGAACCATAATGCTGCTCTTTCCGACCAGGTAAGAAGAACGAATTTCTACACTGTAGATGCCCAGAACCAGATCTCGAACTTTAAGGTGAACATTTCCACTTTGACCCTGCGAGGAGATCTCTATCCGGAATGGGGGGATCCCATTGTATTCACAAATCGCGAGTTCACGGTGGCCACACCGTTCACACCACAGCACAATAAGCGTTATAGGGTCACCATAACATTGATAATGACGCCCAAAACAATAGGATCTGGTACTTCCCGGACCGAATGGGCAAGGGGAAACCTATATGTAAAGGGCAGCGGAACCCCCTCTGCGGAATATAGGATGCGTTTCCATGCCGCATCCAATGCCTACAGGATAGTGGCTTCGGGGTCCACCAGTGAGGCAAAAGGTGAATATCTGAACTGGCGGGCCTTATCATCGGGCGCAACTGCGGCAAGTTCGGGAACGAACGATCCCTGTGCATTGGTATATCCTGCCGGTAGATGGAAGATGCCAACAAACACAGACATCAATAGGCTCTCATCGCATTCATCACGACAATTCCGCCATTATGGAGGAAGGGAGACCATACGTTTGTTAAGGTTTGACTTCTCTGGTTCGGATAACCCTTACGATCCCGAAAACAGGCTCTCGTTCCCTTTATATGGATATAGGAACGTGAACAGCTATGCGGTCACCGGATATAATATCTCCTCCTCTGGCACAGCCTATGGCTATTATTGGTCCGGGGACCAGTCCAGTAGCACCAATGCATATATGTTAAGTATCGTTTCAAGCGGTTCTACCTCAGGGAACTTCAGTTTATCCAGTATGGCTAAGAACCGTGGGGCCAATATCAAATGTGTCAGGGACCTGAACTGGACATCTGCCCAGCTCCCTGCCTTACCGGCGGCTGATTATTAAGGAACTGTCCTTCAATGCTGAAAATTCCACAATAGGACATTAATTCTTTTTCCCCTGTGCCTCAAATGTATGGTTGGCCATGTGACTAAAAAATAAGTCCATCCCACCGGGGAGGGGGGATGGACATCACATCTAACTATGCCCGGATGGGCGTACCAACGAATTATATTGGCGAAAAATATGCAGCAAAAATAAGACATATGTCTGATAATGGACAAGTTATCCGTCACGAGTTGTTGAAAATGTAGCTAACCGGCTATCCCCATCAGTTTTGCAGGGCATGGTTTCGGTTAAAGGAGGATATCAGTTACCATCCCATTATTTGATCCTTATACCGGTTGTTTCCATGGCCGTTACCTATTGGAAGGATCAGAATAAATCAAGGGATCGATTTTTTGCCACTGAAGAATCTGGCTCCATATTTGCTGATTATCGGGACATATAAAAATAATTTATGAAAAACTTTAAACTATTATCCCTGATCCTATTGGTTCTTCCGATCTTCTTCTCATCCTGTAGCAAGGACGATGGTCCATCAGATGATCAGGTGGAAAGGAAGGTTCAGTACAAGATCATTGGTTCTGCAGGTGTGAATATCACCACGATCGTCTATTATGATGGTGACACACCCGTTTCAAAGACAGGTTCCTTTGGCAGTGAATGGACCAGTGAGGTGGGCGTATCTACCAAAACACCTATGGCCTCAGCCAATGGCACAGGACCTGATGATGGTTCCACGCTAAAAGCACAGATCATCATTGATGGAAAGGTCGTTAAGGAAAGTGCCCCTTCCACCGGTAAGATCCTACAGACAAATGTTTCCTACTTTTAGGTAGGTCCGTACCACGCGTTCCAGGCCAATCCAATCCGCAGGTGAACCACTCACCCTTTAGATTTGTTATAACTGGTTTTCCTGCTTGGGGGGAATGGCATGGAACGATCGGATATGAACTTTACCAAACATACTTCTTTTTAAGGAACGCTATCAGCTGAGCGTCCCCCTCCTCCATTTCCGTTAACTCTTCCTTAGGAACAGTACCATTAACATCGGTCATCCCTTCCTCCCAAATCACACAGGTAGCATATCGCATACCCGACCTTTGTCATACTCAGGTCCCATAGAAATCGGAAGACGCCTCATCGGTCATTCCGGTCTGAATACCTCAGTGATTCAAACTGATGGAAGAATCTTCCTGAATCCCACTTTTTCAAAAGGATTATCATTTCCAACCAGTACAATTAGGCAATAAAAACGTCCGTGGGGCATGAGGCTCATGGGATTGGAATAGGATCAGGGGAGGTACCATAACGAAAAATAGTTATTGGTAAATAATATCAATTTCCCAATATTTGCTAAAATGACCAACATGATATCTATCGCCATTGTAGAGGATGAAAAATTCTATAACCACACCCTTAAGAGAGTGTTGGACCTGCACAAGGAATTCAACTGTGTTGCCCAGATATATTCAGGAGCGGATGCACTTGTTCAATTACCATCGGTGCGGCCGGACTTAGTTTTGATGGATCTCCACCTAAAGGATTATTTAGGCAGCGATCTGATCAGGCTTTTGAAGGAAAAAATGCCTGAGAGCACTTTTGTGGTCATTACAAGCTTTGAGGAGGAAGAGAGAGTCTTTGAATCGCTACGCGCGGGAGCCGTAGGGTATCTGGTAAAAGGGGAAAGTCTGGAAAACATCACCAAAGCTATCCACGAGGCATATAACGGCGGTGTACCGATGAGTAGAACCATCGCACAAAAAGTCCTCAACTTCTTCAGGAAACAGTCTGAAAAACAGAATCGTATACCCGATCTTTCCCCTACTGAGCTAATGGTATTGGAAATGATGGCCAAAGGACAACCCTATAAGGAGATCGCCCATAACAAGCATGTTTCGGTAGAAACGATTAAAAAACATATCAGTAACATCTACAAAAAACTGGGCGTAAAAAATAAGGTGGAAGCAATCAACTTTTTACGGAAGTACGACTAGCGGAAAAACATGTTGAACGAAACTATTTTCAGTCTATTGAATATTGGATTCAACATCTGTTTTATGTTGTATCTGATCTTCAAATACTTTTATGAACAGAACAATAAATATTATCTGTTCCTGGCCCTGCTCAGCCTTTCCTTTACCACAAATTTAATACTTCGCCTGGAGATTGTGAACGGGGATTATACCTGGATCCGTATCTCCAGAAAAGCAGTGGTAATATTTTTCTATGCATTTATCCTATCTTTCCTGGATATACGGCGAAGTAAATTTGTTAGGATTAGTCTGATATCCGGGATGATCTTCATTAGCATAGGGTTGATTTCGAGGCTTTTAATATCAGGTTCCGTCCTTTTTTCATCCATCAATTCTATCTATAGATCCTTATATTCGTTTGTAGATCTGTATATAATAGCAGTGATGATATCTTATGTTTGGAAAAAAAGGACCGGATATTACCTGTACATCCTATATGGCCTTCTTACCGTCATCACCTGTGCGGTGCTGATATATACAGGTGATCAGTTATTCGGCCTCCACCGCTATATTTCCGGATACCTACTGTTCCAAACTGAGATCATAATCTGTTTCTGCTTCTTCTTTTTGGCCATAATTACCAAAGAGAGTGAACAGAAGAATGAAATAGAAAGATTGGAGTACCTGGTGGAGACAGAAAAGAAGGAAAAAGAGAACTCCCTGAACCTTGAGAGGGAGCGCATTGCATTTGACATGCACGATGAACTTGGAGCGGGCCTGTCTGCTATAAAACTACAATCTGAAATCCTTAAGAAACAAGGTTCAAATACCCTAAACCACGATGACCTGGACGCCCTAATCAACATTGCCGACCATATGAATAAGTCCATCCGAGAAATGCTATGGTCAATAAACCCGCAAAACGATAATCTGAAGAATTTCGAGGAATATTGCATTAGATATGGAAGGGAATATTTCGAGCGGACCCCTATTTTATTTAAAGCTGAATCCAACCTACAAGATCCTGGATCCAGTATATATGCAGAGGTTAGGTACAACATGCTATTGATACTCAAGGAAGCTTTCCATAATTGCGCCAAGCATAGCCAGGGCAGCTCAGTGAATTTTTCTATCACCGCAGACTCCCGATCCATCCACATGATCGTTGAAGATAACGGCATTGGTCTTTCGAACGATAGGGCTGAAGGTTATGGCCTAAAGTCGATGAAGAGGCGTGTAGAAAAACTCAATGGGGAAATACGCTTAAGGTCCGATGCGAACGGGACGCAGATCGATATTAAGATCCTTACCGATAATTAGCCTGGGAACACCCTTAGAATGATTCCCTTGAGGGACTTATTTTTTGTGCAAAATGGATCCCAGGTCCTCTCCTTTACCAAATTTCTGACATAGACCCCATGTGGAATTATTATCGATACCACAATTACGTAAACAAAGACCAGTATTATCAAATCTATAGTACCGGATGATAATGGCTTCTGCGCTGTAACACTTTTTGCTACTGGACTTTACTTTCACAGGTGCAGCACAGCAAGTGAAAATCTTCATGGGAAATTGGAACGACCTGTTCGATTGCCTGAGGAGCGAAGGAGATGACAAAACACCTGGTTGTTAATTTCCATTATATTCCGAATGAGGATCCAGAGCTTCAAATTCCGTCTGGTTGACAGAGGAACTTTCCCATCGTACCACATGTTCACGCATTGGCAAAATTCGCTGATAGGTCCTGTTGTGAAGTCCAGAACAAACCAACAATTAATTTATACAACTTTTTTAGATGTTAGAACAACAAATATATTCACGATAAGCAATGGTCGGTCGAATTACCTCTACAAAATTTATATAAACTTAAACCCTCTTCTTTCAATAAGATTCTATCACATAGATTTGTCCTCAGAATTACACTACTAAATAAAACATCACCATCATGAGTTACATTGCACCAATGATAACAGTTCTTGAGATAGAGCTGGAATCAGGGATCTGTGCTGGTTCAGCAACAGTTAGGCCACATAACCCGAACAACCAGATTATTGAGGAATGGGAAGAGGAAGAAGAGCCAAGCCGCTCGATTGATTGGTAACTTAATAGATAAGATGATGAAGACCCCTAGAAATCTATTGTTAAATTTATTGGTTATTTTCTTTGTTGGTATCCTCCACTCATGTAAACAGGAGAATCAGGACCTAGCCGAAGGTAATCAGGCGAAGGTCGAGGTCACGATATCTTCCCTTGACGAGTCAGAGGAGGATTATTTGACCAAAAATCCGGAAAAAATATCTTCGGCGCCCATCAGGCAGTCTTCAGGATCGATAAATTATTCGGATCATACTTTGGTTGAATATTCCTGGACTCAGGACAAGGGCCCCTTGAAGACCAAACAAAATTCCCTGAAGGCAGATTCGCGGGCTGCTATCAAAAGAAAGCCTTTGGGCAATAATATCGCCTACTCCGTCCTGGTCTATGATGACCAGGGGAACTATGTCACCGAGAGGAACTATAACTACGGTGCTGAAGGTAGTGTGGCGCCCCTACTGTTGGACAGTGAGAAAACTTATACCTTCCTTGCTTTTTCCATAAATTCAACCAATACCCTACCAACGATCATTGATAAGCAAAAACTCTCCACCGTAAAGCTTTCCAAGGTTGCTGGTGATCTGATGACCTTTACAAAGCAGGTCCGCTTGAATGTCGGGGTGAACCTTCTGAGCATAATCCTTAAACACAGGTACAGTTCGATCACAACACAACTGACAGCAGATCCGACGACCGTGGGAACATTCAACAATATTTCTAACAGTTCCATTAAACCGGCATATGAATATGCGACCTATAGTTTCACTGGCGACTCATTTGATTATTTGATGGAAAAACAGACTGGCTGTCCGGTTGTTTTCCCCACATCGCAACTAGGATCAAGGACTATGACAAGTACTCCAAGTTTCCTGATCTCACCGGCCACAACCACTGGGGTCCTAAATTTCGGTACCATAACGATCGATGACGAGACAAAGACCAACTTCTCCATACCAAAAATCAGGATCACCCCAGGGGTAAGCTATACCCTAAAACTGAATTTCAAGACCTGTACGGAAAATGTCGGTAGTGTCCAGGGAATGAACTGGAACTATCCAGAATCCTTTTACGGAGGTGTTTCGGGCATATGGAAGGACAACGTTTTCTACGCAAGGGGGGAAACTATTTCCAGGACCATTATCGCCCCGGGTGCTGATTACGGATTTGTTTTCGATATAACCGAACTCGATAATGCCTTCAATATGGAACTGAACGGCGTAAGGCTTGCTGCTAGGGAAATTCAGTTCGAGAGGGGTGCATCTTCATCCCAGAACATAAGGTTCAAGGACGGATCGCTCTATCAGGGTATAAATTCCGAAGGTGGCAACAATATCGGTGCTGTCTATAATATGAAAGGTACCACCTCAAATCCTCTGGTAAAGGTCGTGATCGGAAAAAAAGGCGAAGTAACGCTGTTCGGCTCCAAGGTCTCCGGAGGACCGTTATATGAATTGGAGCTGTTCAATGGGAACACATTCAATACATTCAAATGGAACACTGCCCTACAGGGTGATAACATCATAAAGGTTACGCAATTAGTGGATGGAAGAACCATCCTGGTGGGTAACGGCAGCGGAAAAAAGAAGATCCCCTGCAGTTGATTTCAAGGTTTGCCCATCCATGGGGAACCATTGAAAATGTCCATGGAGAAGACAAATGGTTTAGCCCTCTCCTTTCAAAAAAAACGTTGCGGTTCCAGTGGGGCAGGACTGTTCTAGGTACACACGGAAATGCTGATCAGTTCGTGCACTTCCATGGAAGATCGCCCCACTAATTCCTCAATGGGCCTACTTTTCTCCAGACCAACCGCACCTATGAGATCCAAGCTTACTTTTTGTACCTGGAATCATTCAAGCAGCAGCTTTTGAAGTACCTTCACCTCCAGGGGTTTGGAAAGGAATCCCGAGACAAGGTCATATTCCCTCGACCTTTTTATGTCCAGAGGATCTATGGAGGAAGAAACAATATATATTTTCATCCGATCGCCGATCCTCGGTAATTCCTGCCCGAGCTTGTCCAGGAGTTCCCAACCATCCATCACCGGCATGTTGAGGTCCAAAAGGATTAGCCCATTCATTTCCTTTAAGTCCCTTGATAAAAGATGATCAAGTGCCAGCTTTCCATTCATGAAACCGCTGATGGCTACCTCGGGGGCGACCGTGGATATCTGGACCTTGAGGATCAGTTGAAAAACCTGGTCATCATCAATTATGATCACTTCTTTATTACTCTCCATCTATTTTATCATTTGTGTTTAGTTCTTGGTGGGAACTTTCTGTTACCTCCCTTATCACCGCATCGAGCTCATGTGCAGCATCCTTGATTTTTTCGAGCATCAGACCGTAATGTTGTAGGTCCTGATCCTGCTGCCCCCAGTCTTCAAGGAGCCTTGAGATTGCAAGTATCCTGCTCAGTGGAGCGCGGACCAGATGGGAGTGTATCCAAGAAATCCTCCTTAATGCGGAATTTTTTTTACGTATGGCGACCATGTCGCCAACTTTCTGCGTGATATCCTCCAATAGGATTATGGTTGCCCCATCACTTGGTGAACTTGACTTGGAATGGGCCATTTTCACCACTATCCTATCCTCTGAGCTGGTCCTGTGGATAGCAATATTGGGGATATCGACCATATCCTTGATGAAGGTTGTTTCCGATTGGTTATACTTGTCCTTGGGAACGATAAGCTGACCCAAATCCTTTTTGAGGAACTCTCCATGCGTAAAACCATAGGCATCCAATGCAGCCTGGTTTGCATCCAAAATCCTTCCATCGCTGTTTCTGACCAACAGCACAGCCATTGGGATCTGCTGAAAAAGACCATAGTACTTTACCTTACTCTCTTCAAGTTTTCTCATCTGCATCAGCACATGCTGGAATAGGTTCTCGCGCTGGAGCTCAACCTGGTGGATATTGGTTATGTCCAGACAGCCGCCCAAGAGCCTTGCCTGCGGAATTGTCCCATGTAAGGCCCGTTTGACCCAGCATCTCAGATATTTGACGTTTCCATCCGGAACTATAATCCTTGTTTCGAACACGGACTCCTTGAGATCCTTTTGGATCTGCTGAAATATCCTGGTAACCTTTCGGCGGTCATGGGGGTGTACCATTCGGATGTAGTTCTCGCTGGATGGATGGAACTGAAGGGGATCTTTTTCAAGGATCCTGAAGAGTTCCTCTGACCATTCCAGCTTTCCTGAAGCCAGGTCCCATTGCCAGAATCCGAAGTTTGCCATCTGCTGGACCTGTCTGTTGAGTTCAAGGAGCTCTGTTGCCTGGATGGTCTTCTGCCGATGGCCAAGAACCAGTCCCAGCACCGATAGACAGCGATCAAATAGCTCTGAAAGATGTTGAGCCCCCATGGCAGGTAGGGATGGATATTCCAATAGCTGGATACCCTGCTTCCCATGCTCCTGAAGTACCAGATGACGACATGTTGGAGCACTTGGCCCATTGATCAGGCTTTGGGGGCCGGCCAGCAAAACATCTCCCCTGTGCGAATGGCTTACAAGAAGAAATGATTTTCCTTCAAATATGGCCTGCATACCTTTCAGGAAATATGATAGGCCGTCCACAAAACCATCATGTTCCAAAGGAATCGATTCCAATAGCCGGCCCTCCATTTCTTTGAAGATATTCCAGCGCTCGTAATCCGATACATCGATCATAACCCCCCGAAGGTAGAGTTTCCCGTTTCCCTGAGGCACAAGTACCACATTGTCTCTTACCCAAACGGAATGCCCTTTCTTATGGACCAACCTGTATACGGCATCAAATCTACCTGTGCCTTTCAATTTATCCTCCAATTGATGGAGCGTACTGGACCTATCCTCGGGATGGAGGATCTCTTCCCATTTCCGTCTTGAGCTCATCCATTCCTGCTGGGTATAGCCCAAAATATCAAATACCTTTGGGCTTACATAGGTTGTCTTAAGATCACCCACATCCCCTTCCCAGATGATCGCCTCTATCGAGGAAACCATTTTTCTGAGTCGATCTTCCTCCAACGGATCATTTTTGCCATGGATGCCAGCATCAGGTATTTCTGTAAAATCACCTAGTACTATTCCTGGGGCACTTCCGGATCCCTGAAAGCCTGAGATCAGCCAGATCCTTGGACCCATTCCGTCATCATGGCGGGAGTACAGTAAACGTAATGGAACACCTTGGGAAACACAGGCCTCTAACCTCTTATGGAAATCATCTCTTTCCCCTTGGTCCTTGAAGAGCTCCTTTGGAAAATCTCCATCGTGGTGAATCCCCAGGTCTGCACGAAGTTCAGGTGAGAGGATAAATCTCCCGTCACTTGGATCATAGCTCCATGGTAGAGGGTGGATTGGAAAGGTTGGATGGGATGGGAGGTGGCCCATTCCCGAAGTATTTATGGGATATAGGGCCCGCAGAAGTACCTGTTCAGAATATTCAGGTAACCTTACCATTTTATGCTTTACACGGAAGGACTCCACCTTGAGTTCCGGTGAGAGCTCCCAACGGTGGACCAGATAACCCACTCCTGGCCCTGCAGCGTCTATACCATCAAAAATATTTGCCCAGGGAGTCCCAAAATCCAAAAAGGGGTTATCTGGGAAGACCTCAAAGAAAGGCCTTCCATGCAGGTCCTCAGAAGTTTTCCCTGAATGCTCGGAATATGCCAGGTTACAATCGAGAATAACTGTTCCGGGCCCGTTTACCTTCAGTAGCACCAGGGGTACATCCAAAAAATCACATAAGTCCTTAAATTCCATCAAAAATAGATTAGAAAAATCTGTACGGATTCATACCGGATAGGTGCCTGGAAGTGCCAGTTTCCAATACACAGTCCAATAAAAACCCCATTAACCATTCACGATCGGGACACGACCAATATAATTACAAACAACCATTGCTAAAAGTTCACTAAGTCCCATTTAACCCTTTTTCTCCGGGAAAAGGATTATGTGCATTCCGATGATTAAACTAACATTTTTTTGCCATATTCCGGCATGAAAACAAAATAAATGTTTGAACATGTACCGGCCCTGTTCCTAAACCCCTAATGCGCGGGGTTCTTTGGATTGAGGTCCGAAGGATCCGGATCCCCCGTGCATGGGGCCGGAAATAGGATACGCCTATATCAGATGGTGGATCCCTCCAGGACTGCAAGAATCTGACCCTCCAGCTCATCCAGACTGAATGGTTTGGCCAGGTAGGCATCGGCCCTGGCCATTTTTGAAAGTGATTCCACCTCTGTGTTTGCAGAAACATATAGTACGGGGATCTTATTATACGTATCGTGCTGTTTTAGAAGCTGCGTGGCCTGGACACCTCCAATATCAGGGATCCAATTATCCATAATTATCAGGTCCGGTCGTGACTTTTCCACTCTTTCCAGGACATCGTGGGAGGTCATGGAGCTATTGACATGAAATCCCATTCCCTCCAGGACTATTTCATATATTTCCAGAACATGAGGATCGTCCTCAAAAACCAAGGCAATTTTTTGTTTCATAGCTTTCAAAGATATATTTTTTTATATATTTTCTGGTCCGAAATCTGCTTATACTGATTCTTTATACCTGAAAACTGGATTGTTTCCCTGGACCCAAGGCACAGGTAGCCGGATCCCTCTATGTTTCTGTTAAAATTATCAAGTACCATTTCCTGGAGCTCCCTTCCGAAATATATCAGTACGTTGCGGCAGGATATCAGCTGAAAGGAATTAAAGGCACTTTCTGAGACCAGGTTGTGCGAAGCAAAGATTATTCTTTCTGAGAGGGACTTATCGAACTGTGCATAACCATAATTTGCGGTATAATAGGTCGAAAAATCCTCCTTCCCACCTGCAAGAAGATAATTTCTCGAATAGGTCCTTAACATGTCCAAGGGATAGATCGCTTTTCGGGCCATCTGAAGACAGTGGGGATCGATGTCTGTGGCATAGATGGTGCATTTATGGTAGATACCTGCCTCCTTGAGCATGATGGCAAAAGAATAGGCCTCCTCACCCGCGGCGCATCCGGGCACCCATATGCGTACGCTCGGGAAAGTGGCCAGATAAGGGATAATGTCCTTGGTTATGGCACTGTAGAATTTTGGATCCCTGAACATTTCCGAATAGTTTACTGTGACCTGCTGCAGGAATCGATCTAGAAATCCGTCCTTCTCAAAAACCTCTATCCACGCCGCGGGATCCGAGGATAACTTATTCTCGGAGAGGAACCTGGAAACACGCCTGTACAGCGAGGGCTTGCTATAACCCCGGAAATCGAGTCCGAACTTCAGGTAGAGTTCCTCGAGGAACCGATCGATTTCTTGAACCTGGGACCTCATTCTACCTGTTTGCCGTCTGTACTGAGCAGTCTTTCAATTTCTGCCAGCAACACCTCCAGGTCGATGGGTTTGGAAACGAAACCGTCCACACCGGAATCAAGGCACCGTTGCCTATCTCCTGCCATGGTACGTGCCGTGACCGCGATGACCCCTACGGTCCGTTCAAGCCCTTGTTCCCTTATCATTTCCATCATTTCAAAACCATCGATTTCAGGCATCATCATATCCAGTAGTAAGATTCCGATCGAGGGGGTCTGGATGAGGAATTCCATCCCCTGTTGGGCCGTGGTGCAGCTAAGCACATCATAGCCCTTGACCTTAAGGGCGTAACTAAGGGCAAAAATATTCCGGGGATCGTCGTCGACGATCAAGATCTTGGTTCGCTTATTCATGTTTCATTTTTTTAACTGGCGTACATCCATACCCTTAATAGGGATATCAACTGATCAACATCCACGGGTTTGGAGATATAGTCCGAGGCTCCAACCGCAATGCATCTTTCCCTGTCCCCGGACATGGCCTTGGCGGTTACTGCTATTACAGGTAGATCCGAGAACCTCCTATCTTTGCGCAATTTACTGATGGTTTCGTATCCATCAAGATTGGGCATCATCATATCCATGAGAACGATATCGATCTCCGGATGGAGCTCTAGGGCCTCCAGCGCCTCCTTACCGTCAAGTGCAGAGAACACTTCCATTTGGAACCTTTCGAGCGCTCTGGTAAGGGAGTAGATATTTCGGATGTCGTCATCCGCGATCAGTACCTTCTTATTGTTGAGTACCTCACCCAATGAGCCATAGGCTTTCTTGCGAAGGGCTTGGTCATTTGGTTTTTCATCTATCAGGTGCAGAAAAAGACTTACCTCATCAAGAAGCCTCTGGTAGGACTGTGCGGTTTTAACCACAACCGAATCTGCATAGCCCCTGATCCTTAGCTCCTCCTTGCTGGAGAGGTTCTTTCCCGTGAAGACAATGATCGGAAGGCTCTCCAATCCCTTGACGCTTTTTATCGCTTCCAGTGCCTCATAACCTATCCTATCGGGAATTCCCATGTCCAGGATCACACAATCTGCATTTCCTTGGGTAAGTGAGTCTACGCTGTCCTTAACATTGTCCCTTATTTCCGATACGATATTGAAGTTATCCAGGAAATAGGCGAGTGCTTGGGCATGTTTAGGGTTTTCCTCTATTATCAGAACCTTCTGGCTGCCCTTTTCCAATGCCCTCTCAATTGTCGTGAACATGCCGCGCATCTGTTGGAAGGCGATCGGCTTGTTGATGAAATCGATGGCGCCCTTTCTGAGGCTCTCTTTCCTGGCCTCCTGTGAACTCATCATATGCACCGGGATATGCCTAGTGGATGGAGTTCCCTTGAGCTGTTCCAACACCTGCCAGCCATCCATTACCGGAAGTTGGATATCCAGTAGAATGCAAACCGGCATTAGGTTGACCGCTATGGGAAGGACGTGATCACCTTGAGTAACAACGATCCCCATATAGCCGTTCTTACGTGAATAATCCAATAGTGCCTTGGCAAAACCTATATCATCCTCAACAATCAGAAGGAACCTGCCGCCTTGGCCCACGGAATACCTATCGTCGGCGACAGGTTCGGGTAAAGCGGCCAGATCGAACCCTTCAGGGGGAGTTACCGGCAAATTTTGTAGGGGCTCCTGGATCTCTGGTTTCGCAATGGGACCTTCATCGGGACTGCCTGTATCCATGGATAGGTCCAGCGGGAGACGAAGGGTAAATGTACTCCCCTGATTCTCTACGCTCTCGACACTCAGGTCCCCTCCCAAGAGTTTGGCAAGCTCCTTACTGATGGACAGACCGAGACCTGTTCCTCCATATTTCCTTTTGGTCGAACCGTCGGCCTGCTGGAAAGCATCGAATATGATCTTCTGCTTTTCCACCGGAATTCCAATGCCGGTATCCCGGACCCTAAAAGTGACCTCTTTCTCCGAGGAGGAAACCTGGATGGAAACAGTTCCTTGATGGGTAAATTTTAGGGCATTGGAAATAAGGTTCCGGAGTATCTGCTCCAATCGCAATCGGTCGGAATGGAAGGATGACAGGCCAACCTCCTGAATGTTGTAATCGATCTTCAGGTCTACCCCCTTATCCTTGAATAGAGGGTCGAACATACCCTTGATATCCCTGCTCAGTGAAGGGATATCCACCTGGCGGATTTCCAGCTGCATCTTCCCCGCTTCGATCTTGGAAAGGTCGAGGATCTCATCGATCAGGTTCAGAAGACTAGAGCCAGATGTCCAGATCACCTTACAGGATTCCATCTGTTCTTCATCCAGGTTGCCCTGTTCATTCTCCGAAAGGATCTTCGAGAGAAGCAATATGGAATTCAATGGTGTGCGCAGTTCGTGCGACATATTCGCAAGGAACTCGGATTTGTACCTGGTACTCATGGCAAGTGCCTCGGCACGTTCCTTGATCTCCATATTCTGTACCGCGATCCTTTGGTTCCTTTCTTCGAGCATCGTACTTCGCTGCTCGAGTTCCTGGTTAAAGTTTATCAGTTCTTCCTGCTGTACACGCAGTTCCTCTTCAGAGACCCTGAGCTTTGTGGCCTGCGCTTCCAGTTCGGTATTCAGGTTCTCGAGCTCCACCTGCTGAACCTGGAGTTCTTCGGTTTGGGCCTGGGTCTCCTCCAGTAGGTCCTGGATCCTTTTCCTGTTCTCTGCCGCAGCAAAGGCCAGTCCGATACTCGAATTCACCATCTCCACCAGATCAAGGGCATTTGGTCTGAATGGCCCCAACTTTCCCAATTCGATGACCGACACCGCTCTTCCCTCATGGAGTATGGGTATGACCAATATCTGTTCAACAGGAAGGTTTCCCTGGGAAAAGGAAATAAAGTTTCGCGAGGGATCTTCCAGCCCGGATACCAACCGGGTCCGACCCTCCGAGAAGACCTGTCCAATGATCCCCTGCCCGGGAATGAAGGAGTCCCTAATCTCCCCGTCCATCCCGGCAGAATGCACCAGGTCCAATGTTCCCCTATTGAAAAGGTATAGACTTCCGTTGGAACATTCCAGATAATCCATTAGGAATGCAAGGACCCTCTGCGATAGTTCCTGAAAGGTAAGATTACCCATTATATGCTGACCTAAGGTGGCCAAGCCTGTCTTTTTCCACTGACTTTCCTTCAGTTCATCAAAGGAGGCCTTAAGGGACTGGGTCATCCGCGAGATGGATTCTGCAAGGTTGCCAAGATCATCCTGGTTGAAGTCCTGCACACTCAGATCGTACTGTCCATGGGATATCCTGTTTGCGATCTCCTTTATACTGTTGATCCGACCACTGATCTCCCTATCTTTCTCAATTAACTGTAACTGCAGGAGGTTCCTTTTGGAAAGATCCGCCCTCAATCTCCAGAAAAGTAGCCCTGTGATGATCAGCGAGAGCATGGATGCCACGATAATGAAGGCCCCCGTGCTTTTGGAGGAGGATTCGAGTTTACGGCTATGATCCTCAAGTACAGCCTCTTCCCTGGAAATTATGTCGCCTATGATTCTCCTGGATGAATCCATCAGCGATCTTCCCTTTCCCAAGGTCGTCATCCACTGGGCATCGCCTCGGACCTTCTGGTCCATGACCTGGTCCAAGATGTCCATCCGTTTCCTGGCAATATCACCTAAGGAATCGAAACGCTGTTTCTGGAGGTCCCTATCCGAAAAAAAGGCCCCTGCCTGTTCGATGTTTATCAATAGCGAGTCCTTGCTCCTTTTGTATGGGGCAAGGTATTTGGGATCCCCTGTCAGAAGATAGCCCCGCTGGCCCGTTTCCGCATTCTGGAGGTCCAATAGGATCTGGTTCATGGAGACTATGGTATATTTTGTTCGGTCCACGAGGGATTTATTGGCCTGCTGGTCCTTTAGGCTCAGGTATGTTATTACCGAACAGCTGATCATAACCAGCACCGAAAAGGCAAAACCCAATTGAAGATTGAAGAGTTTCCTATTGTTCATTGTCATATATTAAAGGGATCTTAAAATAAAACGTACTGCCGAGCCCCGGTGTACTTTCAACGCCACAAATTCCTCCGTGGCCCTGAATGATCTCCTGGCAGATGAAAAGCCCCAGGCCAAGGCCCTGGAATTTTACCGAGGATTCCTCCACCCTGTAAAACTTATTGAATACATAGGGTAGTTTTTCCGGCGGGATTCCAATTCCACGGTCGGTCACGCTTATCTTCAGCTCCCCATCTGAGATCTCGGTGGATAGTTCCACCCGGTCATGGTTGGGAGCATATTTTACCGCGTTGCCCAGAAAATTGTTGAGCACCTGTTCGATCCTGATCTGGTCACCCAAGATCTTTTCCTTAAGTGGTTCCCCATGCCTGGTGATCTCTACACTACGCTGCGGGTAGGATTGCACTACGCCCATGCAAACATTTTCGATGACTTTTTCCAGATCAAAAAATTTTTTCCTCAGTTTGATCCTACCTTCCTCAATGTTCGCTACATCAAGCAGATCAGTAACAAGGGCATTGAGCCTTTCGGATTGCTCCAGAGTTTTCTTAACAAATCCATAGGCTTTGGTGTCCTGGGAATCCTTAAGGCTTCTTTCTGCCAGTTGGGCGTATGCCCGGATCCCGGTGAGCGGTGTTTTTAGCTCATGGGATGCGATACTGATAAAGGCATCCTTTTTCTTCTCTATCCTTTTATGGTCCTCAATATCTGTAAAGGTCCCTACCCAATTAAATTCCCCACCGGGTAGATTCACCGGAGTGATCCTCAAAAGATGGTACCGGAATTCATCGGAAATTAGATTCTTGATCCGAACTTCCCTTTGGTATGTTTCACCGACATAGGTTCTTCCCAGCCATTCGGCAAGATAACAACTCTCCCCGGGCCATCCCTGGGGAAACTCCGTTTGGGAGGTCGAGTAATCGTACCACTTCTGGTTGGTGAATTCGATCGTGCCCGATCTGTCGGTGGTGAAGGCGATCTGGGGAATGGATTCAAGGATCCCCTGCAGGTATTCAGATCTGTTCAAGAGATTCTGCTCGGCACGTTTTCTCACTTCCACCTCATGCCTAAGGGCCTCCTTTGTATTGATGAGCATCTGGTTCTGCTCGTATAGCCGGTAGAATGTACCAACCTTCAACAGAAGTATCTCCGGATCGATCGGTTTGGTCACATAGTCTATCCCTCCACTCTGGTAGCCTTTGGCAATAAAACTCTTATCGCGATTAACCGCCGTAAGGAAAATAATCGGGATGTCCTTTGTCCTATTGAGCCCCTTGAGGGTCTCTGCTACCTCGAAGCCATCCATATCAGGCATCTGCACATCCATGATTATCAGCACATAATTGTTCCTGATTGCCAATTTCAGCGCTTCTTCCCCTGATGGCGCAGAATCTGTCTGATAGCCCTTGGATTCAAGAAGCCTCTTCAACGAAAAAATATTCTCCTGGATATCATCCACTATAAGTATCATGGCAACCGGTTTGATGTGCAGGACCAAAAATAGTAAGTTATTTCCAAAAACAATGGATAAAGTGTCCCATTGAGTGCCGATTTGGGTTAAATTGCCCAGGCAGACGCGTACC
Organism: Sphingobacterium tenebrionis; assembly: GCF_037126265.1. Taxonomy (NCBI): domain Bacteria; kingdom Pseudomonadati; phylum Bacteroidota; class Sphingobacteriia; order Sphingobacteriales; family Sphingobacteriaceae; genus Sphingobacterium; species Sphingobacterium tenebrionis. The sequence goes on along the minus strand of NZ_JAYLLN010000003.1, from coordinate 109,951 downwards.
AATTCTAGTTGCAACTGTCCAAACCGCCAACTTCTGGTCAGTTCGATCTCAAGGGAAGAGCAAAAATGGGGAGGGTATATGTTCCGAGGACAACGAATGGGTCATCTAGGGCAGGGATGACCAAAATGCCCACAGTCTTGCCATATCCATACGGCAAAAGGGGATCCAAAGATCTGAAACCCGTATCAAGAAATATGGGTGGGGGGCAGATTCCAGAAATATCGGCCTATGCCCGAAGAAGTTCAAAAATAGTTATCTCAGGGGCTATACCTACCCTCCCAGGGTATCCTAGGAAACCAAATCCAGTATTTACGTAGAGTTGTGAATTGCCTTCTCTGTAAAGGCCCGCCCATTCCTTATAAATATATTTGGCAGGACTCCATTGGAAGTTCTCCCCACGTACACCGAACTGCATTCCATGGGTATGGCCTGCAAACATAGCGTCAATATCTGTATCCAATACCTGCGCACGCCAATGGGATGGATCATGCGACAACAATAATTTCACGGCCTTATCTTCCGTGCCGACCAAAGCCTTCCGTAGGTCGCCTTTTTTGGGAAAACGTCCCGTACCCCAGTTCTGGACACCTACAATAGCAATCTCCTCGTTCCCCGCTTTCAATGTCCGGTTTTCATCCATAAGCAGATCCCAACCCATCACTTTATGGGTTTCGATGACATCCTGAAGGTTCTTACGTTTCGCTGGAGAATCCGTCGGACCATAGAAATAATCGCCATAGTCATGGTTGCCAAGGGTGGAGAAAACACCCAATGGGGCCTTGACCCTACTGAAGATATCCTGGTAATCACGCATTTCATTCGCTACGTTGTTCACCAGATCCCCGGTAAAGAATATGGCATCCGGCTTTTCCTGCAATAGCATCTCGACACCGCCCAGAACAGCTTTTTTATTATAGAATGAGCCCGAATGTACATCGGAGATCTGGCCGATCCTTAGACCATGGAACTCTTTGGGAAGATTCGGAAGGATTAATCGTTGGCGCCTTATGCGATAGTCATATGCTGTAGAGATTACCCCCCAGGCCAATGGGACCATCGGTAATGCCGCCACTATGATCCCGGATTTCAGCAGAAAATCAGATCGTGAGATGCCTTTTTTTGGGACCTCGGGGAGAGGTTCCTCCAACTCCTCGAGCCTTTCTTGCAGATTCTGTCCTTTCCTACCCGAGAATAGGCGCGAAACCCATATCCCCCCCCTTCGCAGATCATCGATGACAAGAACCACTGCATAGATAAATTTGCTCACCGCCGTGATGAAGAAGGCAACAAGTATGATGGAACGGACCATCAGTGGGATGGAATATGCAAAGGAAATATAGAGACCGACCAATAGGATAAGGGAATATCCCCACCATAGGATCGTAAACCATCTGGTACGCATGAACTTGATTTTTGTTGCCCGCAGGGCAAAAAATATATAAAAGTCCAAGAGGAATAATATGACCGCGTTTAACTTTAACATCTATTAATTTCCGTTTTCCAGCACCATTTTTTTCAACGCCGTAATCCATTTTGGATTATTGTTCAAACTCTCCACCATTTCTACTTCCTGGCCACCGGATTCCTTGAACTCTTTGGCATATTCCACTTTGATCTCATCAAGGGTCTCTATACAGTCTGCCACAAAAGCTGGTGAAAAAACCAGTATTCTCTTCTTTCCTGATTTGGCCAGTTCATGCAAAGAATCTGATGTATAAGGCTGTATCCAAGGTGTCTTGCCCAACCGTGATTGGAAACAAACGGTATATTTTCCCTCTGGGATACCCAGTTTAGCAACCACAGCTCTGGTGGTGGCATAACATTGGGACAGATAACAGAACGGTTTTGTTTCCTTTTTGCAGCTTTCACAACCAAAATCAGGACAGCTGAGTTCCTTTTTCGGGTCGATCTTGGCCAATTGCCTTACAGGCAATCCGTGGTAGCTGAATAAAAAGTGGTCAAACCTCTGCAGGTCATGGTACCGTGCATGGTCTGATATGACCTCCACCATCAAAGGATCCTCGCAATAGCTACTGACGAAATTCAATTTGGGAAAGTATTGCCAACTTCGCATCAGTTCCATCACCCGGTCAATAACCGAACCGGTGGTAGCTGATGCATATTGTGGGAACAGGGGGATAACCGTCAAAGACTCCAAGAACATCCCTTCCAGGTTCTTCATTGCCTTGGGAATGGAAGGCTCCTGATAGCGCATGGCCAGTTCCACATGATATTCTTCACCCAGATCGGCCTGCAGCATCTTTTGTTGGTCCAAACTGTACCTCATCAACGGTGATCCGGTTTTCTCACACCAGATGGTGGAATAGGTATCCGCGGATCTGGGTGCCCTTCTTGGCACGATGATCCCCTTGACCAGCAATGAACGTGAAATGTAGGGTATATCCATTACCCTAGGATCCATCAGAAACTCTGTTAGATACTTGCGAACTTCGCCCGTTGTGGGTGCATTGGGGGTACCCAATTGCACCAATAAAACTCCCTTTTTAGCCTTTTTACTCATTATTAACACAAAACTACGACAAATTAGGGCAAATGTGGCCTATATGGCAAGGATAAAGCGAGATTGCCCTGTATTATTATATTCCGATGACGATATCCCAGAACCATGATGGAGATAATACGGATGGAAATTCTTCGCTAATAGGATTCGATGGTCTCCTTTACCTTCTTCATCAACCACATTGGCGTAGATGTCGCTCCGCAGACCCCGACGGTCTGATTGTCACTGAACAGACCTGGCTCCAATTCTGCGGGATCTGAGATGAAAACCGTATTCGGGTTGACCTGTCTGCAGACATCGAACAGCACTTTTCCATTGGATGATTTCTTACCCGAGACAAAGATTATCTTATCGTACTGTTGTGCAAATGTCCCGAGATCTTCGTACCGGTTGGAAACCTGGCGGCAGATGGTATCATTGGCCTTCACCTGGTAACCGCGCCTGAGCAGTTCATCCTTTATGGCATAGAACCTATCCACACTTTTGGTGGTCTGGCTGTACAGGGTGAAACTGGGCGGCAGCTCTACATTATCCAGCTCATCAATATCCTGGAATACAATGGCTTCATTATTGGTCTGCCCCGATAATCCGATCACCTCTGCATGGCCATGCTTCCCGAAGATAAGAATCTTCTCCCGATCATCATGGGAGGTCTTGATCCGGTTCTGTAACTTAAGGACGACCGGGCAGGAAGCATCGATCAGCGTAATATTGTTCTCCAGGGCGATCTTATATGTTTCCGGAGCCTCTCCATGGGCGCGGATCAACACCTTTTCGTTCTGAAGTCCCTGAAGATCTCCATGGGCAATGATCCGGAGGCCTTTGGCCTTCAGACGGGCCACCTCTTCATCGTTATGTACGATATCTCCCAAGCAATACAGATACCCCTGCTGGTCAAGGATCTCCTCGGCCATATCTATGGCATAAACCACCCCAAAACAGAAACCTGATTCCTTATCGATCGTAACCTGTAAATTCTTAGCCATAGTACAAAGATAGGTAAACTCTTTACTAAACGCTTTATCCTAAAGACTATTTCATTATATTTGCAAAAATTTTTTTATTTTATATGGCAACTAATAGAACTTTCACAATGATCAAACCAGATGCAGTAGCAAATGGTCACATTGGGGCTATCCTGAACGACATTATCGCAGGTGGATTCAAGATCGTAGCAATGAAGTACATCCAATTAAACGAAGAGACTGCTGGTAATTTTTACGGAGTGCACAGGGAGCGTCCTTTCTATGGGGAACTGGTCAGGTTCATGACCTCGGGGCCTATCGTAGCTGCCATCCTTGAAAAAGAGAACGCTGTTGAGGACTTCCGTACCTTGATCGGTGCAACCGACCCTTCAAAAGCGGTTGAAGGCACGATCCGTAACAAATATGCAAAATCGATCGATGCCAACGCAGTCCACGGTTCGGACTCTGACGAAAATGCGGCCATCGAGGGAAACTTTTTCTTTTCAATGTTCGAGAGGTTCTAGACAATCCTTACATCTTACATCCATGGTCCGGGATCCCATTTGTCCGGACCATGTTATTTAGACTACCGTCCAATCTGCCCCCAGAATTCAAAGGGCTGGCAGAAACCATCCTTTACCACCCCCGAACTGTCTCCGGTGTGGCACCATGTTCCTGCCAGCGGTCATTGGATGATAGGCTGGAATTCTGGGATCTTCCTACCGAGTCCAATTTTTTCTCTCATAAACTCCTGTATTGCCCAAAAAAACGTATATTGGCATAAATAACCAAATGTGCCCTCCCTGGGGATCAGGCACCCATAACCACCATACCTATGAAAATAACCTTCTATGGCCATTCCTGCCTTGGGATCCAGATTGACGATACACATCTTTTGATCGATCCGTTCATCCGTCAGAACCCCCAGGCCTCCCATATCGACATTGATGCGATCCGTGCGGATTATATCCTGGTGACCCATGCCCACTATGACCATACCCTGGATCTGGAATTCTTTGCAGAGAAGACCGGAGCAACCCTGATATCGAATTTTGAGATCGTAAACCACTATGCTCAAAAGGGCATCAAGGGCCACCCCATGGGGGTCGGCGGAAGTTGGGAGTTCCCCTTCGGAACCCTAAAGATGGTCCCCGCATCCCATTCCTCAAGTTTTTTGGACGGTTCCTACGGAGGAACAGCGGCCGGTTTCATACTCTCTGGTCCGCTGAGCACGATCTATATATCGGGAGATACCAGCCTGACTGCCGAAATGAAATTGATCCCTGAGTTCTTTCAAATAGATCTGGCCGTATTTCCGATTGGGGGAAATTTCACCATGGATGTTTCTGAGGCCATCATCGCATCCGATTTCATCAAATGCAACAGAGTGCTTGCAGTGCATTTCGACACATCGGAGCTGATCCGGATCGACCAGGCAAGAAGCATTGGAGAGTTCTCCAAGAGGGATAAGGAGCTGCTCATTCTTCCCATCGGAGGGAGCTTAGAATTGGACTGAAACAGTAGAACATCATCCTGTAGATAATATCAGGATCTAATCAGCGCATTATGAAACACCCAATCATAAGTGAGGTATACAAGGGTTGGTCGGATATAGGTTCACGGGGTACCGATTGGGTCGGTAAGTTAGATAGTGCCCTTTACCGACAGCTTTTGGAGATGGTGCAACCGGGTGCTTCCTATTTTTTCCTGTTCGACCCATTTCTGAAACATATCGATATGGTCTCCAATGGGATCCAGGAGGTCATCGGGGTACCGGCAGATGAATTCTCGGTACAATACATCATGGATAATATGCATCCCGAGGACCTTCCTCTCTTTGGGGATATCGAAGCCACAGTCGTGGAATTCAAGAAGAAACTGGCCCTGGAGGACCTCTTCAGTTATAAGACCAGGTACAACTACCGCATGAGGAAACAGGACGGGGATTTCGTACACATCCTGCAGCAGACCATTACCATTGCCGCCGATGATTCGGGGAACGTGATGCGCAACCTGGTCCTTCATACCGATATAACCGACATAGCTCCCTTCCAGGAGATGAGATTGTCTTTCATCGGACTCAAGGGGCTTCCATCCTACATCAATGTTCGGCCAGCCCGGAGGTTTTCCGTTGAAAAGCTGCAGCTGACCTCCAGCGAACTCGGTATACTGGGACTTCTGGTTGAAGGGATGGACAGTAAAAGGATAGCCCAGATCACCAACCGAAGCCTGCATACCATCCGTACCCACCGCAAGAATATCCTTAGGAAAACCGGTTGTAGGAGCATACAGGAACTCCTGATAAGATCCCTAAAGGAAGGCTGGATATGATGGGAAGCCACGGCATGGTATAGTTTATCCAGGTCCCCAGCATTTCATCAAGGTGTAAACAAGGAAAGCAGCGAACATAAAGGAAATGTTCCTCCCGCCCCAATCTAAAAATACGAGGATAAAAAATCCCTATCAGGATGCCTGATAGGGAACTAATCAATTATACTGTAGTTATTATGAAGCTTGCAAAAATGGATAGCACCAGTGGTACTACCCTGAAATCATACCTATGCGATCCCACGCCTTTGATCCTACGACTATCAAACCGTGGCTGACAAACAGTTAAATATACAAAATACCGTTCGGTATCCAAAATAAATATTCTGTTGATCATCATATTTAATGCCACCCCACTGAACCGGAAAATTCCTGTTGCCTAATTGCCGGGGAACCTCTTCTCTGCGTAATTTCAGGACAAGCATAAGTGCTTGATGCAAAGGGTGGCCAAAGGAGTGCCCAGCTCATATCTCTGGAATAATTGGGCATAGACCATTGAAATCAAGACCCATGGCAGGACCAGCTACCATGTATAGACCAATTATCCGGTCCTATCAATTGACCTGCATCGAAGAACCCCAACAGGCAAGAAAAGGACCAAGAATCCATACATGGAGAATTGTCTCTTGGTCATTGCATACCATTCAGTACATGGCCTTAACTTTTGATATTAATTGAATATGGTTCTAAGGGTCAAAGGGATTGTCCAGGAAGGATCAATCTTCTGGAGATGGATCATTGTAACGAACAGATGTAAGGCCATGGTCCCAGACTGCCCGAGGCTAACCCTGCCAAATGCCGATAGTTTCCGTTGGGAGAACTCATCAACACCGTCCTTTTCAGATTTTTTTGCCAACGAAAACCTCCCCCGGGTGTCCAGAACATCCAACATAAGTTTTCGATTCAGGAAACCATCCCCCTGTCCTATCTAAAGAGGGAACAAACAAATGGCCAAAGAGTTCGGGAACGCAAGATATCGGCCTCTTTGTTCGTGGATAGAAAGGAAAAACCAGCTACCTGGAAAATATGGCCATCCCCGAATGACCGATTTTCATCCGGGAAGATATCTACCTGAAGTATGTCCCGTATTCCCAATTTATTTCCTTTCGTTCGATCGGTCCAACCCTTTGTTTAGACCCACCTAACCGTAATAACCTGGTCAGCCCTCCTATGGAAGACAGGTGAGCCTCCCTTAAGGGTTATACCCTCCCCATGTTGGAATTCATAGCATGCATGTTCTGCGGAAATGTGCTGGAATCCCTTCCAGAAAAAGGCGACTGTCCAAGGTGCGCCCAGGGCAGATGGGCTGTGGCAATAAGGGATCTACGGATATAAATATAAGATCCCCATTTGATTCCCAGCCGTGCTGCTGGGAATGACCGCTGCCCATTTTTGGGATGAGCGATCAGCCATATACCCTCAGCCGGAGGAATGAATCACCATGTTCCAGATGATAATCCATGCCCATACCCGCAGGTTCACTCTGCCGGAGCTTCAGCATAGCTTCGAACTTTTTTAATTGATCCATCAATCCTTCGAATTCATTCTTTTCTGTAAATCTGTCCACATTACGCAGACCTCTTCCCTGATCCATTACCTTTTTGCTTATAAAAAAAAACCACAACCGGTAAATCAATCCCGTTCCCAACCCTTCCCTTTGGCACTTGATCTCCCGACTCCCCTTACCCATTGGAATGTTGTCCGCTCAATCCGGACGGATGGGAAGACCACCCTGCCCCCTAGGATCGTCAGGACCAATCTTGAATTCGATCCTGCTACCGATCCTAGGATCGAAGCTGGCCTGGTAGCTTATATATCCGTAACAATCCAGGTCCGAAAGACAGCCGTAGCATGTAGCAAGGGAAACCTTGGCCAACCTGGCCGTAGTTCGGGCATAGGTTTCCAGGTGCTCCTGGAAACCATCGGTGTACCATTGCTCCATTAGTGCCATATAAACTGCCAGATGGGACATCCCCAGCCTGTGATCATACCGAAGTCCATGGAATATCCGGGGAAGTGTTTCCTCCAATTTCATGAAACTGGACCATGTCATCCACCCAAACCGCGTTTTCGTCCGTGTATTTTTTTTTTTGCCTCTGAAAGCTCACCTGTGGAAAGTTTCTTCCTATCGGTCTTTTCCATGGTTAAGTCCATTCCCTTCTCAGGCCCCAGGAATTCCTGCCTGATTCCATTTTCGTCATAGACGTTGAGAACTTTGAACTGGGGGTTGGCCTGTAGGTACAACCTGGTCTCACCCTTTTCCAGTTCCATGGTCACAGGCTGGCGGTTACCCAGTTGGAGGGCATCGATCAGGTCCTGTCGCCTATCGGGCATTTCGAGCTCCCTGATAGGGTACCTATCGAGCTCCGACTGCAGATCAAACCCATAATTCTTATGGAACTGCCTGAAACGGTGGTTTCCATTGATGTCCATTGTTTTGAGGTCCAATTGGACCCATGCCTCATACCGATCCCCCTGGCGATTTGATAGTTCCTTGAATACAGACCTACCATGCATGAGATTATAGGCCTCCTTCAATGTATAGCGGTCCCTGCCGTTAACATAGAAGAGTTGGGCCCTTCTCTGTTCGGTACCCTGGGGCACAATTTCCAGCCTATAGGAATTGAAGAAGTACATATCTGATTGGCTGGATCTCGAAAAATTGAGTTCCGCACGGATCCTTCCCTTTCCCATTCCAGTCTGGAAGAGCAACTGGAAGCCTTCTGGCTGTCTCTGTAGATTGTCCTTCAGAGAATCCTCAAGCCCGTTACCGAAACCGCTGTAGAGCAGCTGTTCTTTGAGATATTCATAATTTTTATGGTTCATAATTATCGGTTTTTTCTTCTAAAATCACCTTTGCCTTGGCCAGATGCTGATTTTTAACGTTCAGTTCCAGGTTCCGCGTGCCCTCCCTCTCCAGTATACGTATAACCATCTTTCGATCCTGGGCCAGGGAGAACTTAGGAAGTACGACCACCATTCCTGCCGGATTATCCATACGGCAATCCAGTTCCTGCTGTCCAAGGACCATCAATGGCTTGATTTCCAGGTGCTGGATTGCGGTCTCCCTATGTCGGGACCTGGGGACCAGGCTGCTGGAAATACCCTGTACCTGGAATCCCACGGCGCCCGTGTTGTAAAGGATTATCGGAAGATAGAACTGATCTCCATGGAGGTATATCCCCTGCAGATCTGCTTTAACCCCTCCTACCCGGTGGCTCCGGGTCAACCGGCGACCCTTCGTCAAGACCAGGTTCTGCGCAATGGACCTGATCCTTATTAGGTCCACTGGTGGTCTGATGAATTTAGCGGAAGGGGTATGGGTGGTATCCTTGAACCTATAAATCATCACCTTTGGTTCCTTTGTGTAACCTACGGCAAAACAGTGCAGGGAACCCGAGCTGGTGATCACCGTAAGGTTGGTCCTTTGGAATTCGGGGGAAATCGCCTTGAGCTGTAGCACGTTCGTTGAACCCTGCGCCCTCTGGGCAGCTATCTCGCTGCTGCCCAGATTGATCATAGTGATCTGGTCAGGGAAGACGATATGTGTCGTCATGTTATCGGAGATCAGTATCTCCTTAAATAGTATGCTGTCTTTAGAAAGCTGGGCGGAGGGTTGCTGGCCATTCAGGCAGGTCAAGTTCAGAAACAGGACCAATGATATTGTGAATTTGACTGTTCTCATAATGTTGCTTTGTTTTCATTTCCTATTATTTAATATTTTCGGATTCCGAGTCGACGAGCAGTAGTTGATGCCCTGCCCTGATCCTGATCTTTCTGTTACCCGGTCTTTTGGATAAGACCTTTCGTGCAGCGTCCACACCGATGCCGGCAACCTTGGAATACCATCTTCCCACGCCGGGGTTTTCCAGGTCCGATATAGCTATGTTGTTGACCTGTTGCTGCAGTGTATTCGCACCAGGTTCTGAAAGTAGTGTGCCCGGAACGTAAAGCCCCAACATTCCATCAAGATCATGGGCCTCAAGATTTACGGGAAGGATCTTCCCTCCCTTATACAGGGAGCTTATCCTGACCCGGAGCCGGCCCTGGGAGATCGAACATTCTCCGAACAGGAGACTTTGTTTTTCGAACCTCAGCCCAGCCGTTGTCAAGTCATCCAAAAGACGTAACCTGAGGATGGAGCCGTGCTGTACCAGTTGGTCCATCTCCACCATGGCCCGGAATGAATTATCGCCGGTGGTTTCGATTCCCTCCAGTTCAATATTTTGGAACGCACCCTTCTCCCCCATTCGATCAGGCGTATCCAGGGTTAGGTCCGATATTCCAGGATCAGGTCTAAAAACCGAATGTACCGCTGGCCTTCTCGCAATCCCTTCCATTCCATCGTCCATCGGTATCCTACTTGGGTCCTGGATCATCTGGATCTTATCCAGAAGCACTCCCAGTTGCTGCAGTTCCTCATCCTGCCCATCTGATCGTGTGAAATCTGCCATTATTCCTTCAAGCTGCTTGATGGAAGCGTCCTGTGGGCTGGTAGGCATTGACGAACCTGCCATGTAAGTCAATTTTGCATAATCATCCTGAGGGACCATTGGTTCAGGATCTTTGATTAGACGGCCGATCTGTTCAAGACGATCGTAGATCTGTTCTTGGGCAGATGTGATGGGCCGGTCTCGGCCATAGGATCCTGGCTCATGAAGAGCCCATTGCTCCTCCAGCGAATCGCCCCATGAAGGTGTATCGGTTTGCACACCATTGCTGAGGTTCTCATTTAGCAGTTCCCTGGACAACCTCTCGTAGTGCTCCAATTTACTGACAACCAGATCCCCATCAGGATTAGGACTAGGCACCTCGCCTATTAGTCCATCTTTTTGAACCGTTCTTCCAGACTGGTCGCCAAAGGTGTTCAGGATGAACATTCCAATGACCACAATGGCAAGGCTGATGGCAAGGAAAGTGCCCTTGGGACTTCCCTTCAATCTACTTTTGAGTTGATCTATGATTTTCATTTTTAGAGATTTTTTTGTGTTTTAGTAATTCGATAGCTGTATACAGGGAATCCAGGAGTCCTGCATGTTCCCGGGCCAAGGAGCTACGGAGTTCCTCGCATCCAAGGGCCTTGCAGTCCATGATCCGCTCCAGGAAATCCCTATGGGATTTCAATCGCTTTAGGTAAATAGTATTTTGTACTTCATCAGAGGGCTGCTCCGAGACCTGAACCACCCTGCCAAACCTTCTGGTAGGGGACATTTCCCCGCTGTTGGTGGGACATTTGAAACGCTCACCGAAACATAGGGCAAGAAGGAGCACCAATGGCAGTGAAAAAAAATAGATACCTTTACGTAATCCCCTGATCCGAGAGGTTATGCTGTTCCTGATCAACCTATGGAAATTTCCTGATGCTTTTGTGTCCATTTCCTTCTTCATCTCCTTTCGATGGTCCTCAGCTCTGAATTGTCGGTCGTCCTCCAGCCCTCGATTAGAAATCCATGGGGATTATTGGCACTCCTTGTTACCTCCCGCAGCTGGCCCATGGTTACCAGACGCCGTGTGGTCTCCACGCTGGATCGGATGATCTGTTGGGAACCATGGAACGTGAACCTATAGGGATGGGAACCCATCTCCATGACTATACTATCTACGCTGATCCGCTGACTGATGTTCGCTGCAATGATATCCCGATAATACCCTTTCTCGAGCAGCGTCTCATAGCTCCTCCTGGCGCTGGCATCAGCCAGGTAGAGCGCACGGGAGAGCTGCTCACGGATCACCTTTTCGTCAGGGTCAAGGGTGAAGAAATAACGGTGGAAGCTTTCCACATGCTGCTGTGCCTCCACCTGGAGGTTCTCACCCCGAGTTGAGGCAACAGCCTGGAGTACGGCGCCCGGTGCCAACAGATAAATCCTTTGATTGGAATCCTTTGAGATCTGGCCGTTCCTGTGCACCGAATAAAGGCAGATGCCAGCAAAAATGGCCACGATCAAGAGGCAAAAGTTACGAACCTGCCGAAAGGCGGTATCAAGGTTGTTGAATTTTCTGAACATGATGAATCTGGTTTATGGATATTATTCGGAATTCCTGCCCTTACCTGTCCGGAAACCCTGTTGATCGTTGAAATAGGGAGAATTGGAAGCCTGTTGAGCCATCCCCTGTCCCATCGACGAGGCCGCATCACCGAACGAATCCCTTGCCATCGATAATCCTGAGGATGAAACAACTACTGCCCTATCTGCCGTTGAGGAGAACATTTGGGTAACCCGAACACCAAATACGCTGCCATCACTTGAATGGACAATATAATTCGCCACTGATGGTACGGTGAAATACCCTACGATCCCGATAATCAGAAAGATCTGGTAGGCCAGATGGGTCCTGTCGAACATTGTATCGCCCATTACCTGGATCTGGGCCAGATCGATCAGTAGCATTTTCTGCTGGATCCTGCCGATGATGCTCCCAAATATATTGGCCACCGGCAACCAGAGAAAGATATTGATGTACCTGGCAAGCCAGACGGTGAGCGTGTGGTGGAAACCCTCGAAAACCGACAGTCCGAAGACCAGTGGTCCCAATATGGTAAGTACCACCAACTGGAAAGTCCTGAGGGTATCTATGCATAAAGCTGCAGCCTGGAATAGGAGCTCAAGGATTTCGCTCATCCATTCCTTTACCCCATTTCGAAAACCGTATGCTGCCTTTGCCATGGCAAACTTGATGTCGTTGCCGATGCCCTGTAGTAGCCCTTCTTCTGTGGGGTCTTCATCTTTGTATGTATATCTGTACCATAAGTCCCTATCCCCCTCACCACCCTCACCCACATAGATCTGCCACGGGATGGTCTGCTTTACAGCTTCCCTTTTCTTTTCAAGGAGCACCTCAATGGCTGTTTGCGAATCTTCCACCATGGCATTGGTAGCAGCAACAGTCGGTGAAAGGATTCCGTTTACAAGCCCCATGAATGCAGGGAAGAAGGCAATGCACAGTCCTATCGCAAACGGTCTCAATAAGGGGTAGACATCTACGCCCTCTGCCCTTGACAGGTGCCTCCATACCCTTATGGAAATATGCAGTAGGGCAGCGAATCCTGCCAGCCCCTGGCCAACACCCATCAGCCTCTGGCTGAGGGGTACCATTTCTAAATAAAGCTGCTCGAGGACCTCTCGAAGGCTGAGGAGATCCTGCCCGAGATCCTGGGCCAGGACCATCTGGGGGCAAAGGGCCAGGCAACCAAAAAAGATCACCATAAAATGTCTTCGTTTCATTTCTGTAAAATATTTAACGGTTTGTTATTCCCTGCAAACTCTTCATGGAACCCGTATGATCCCACTCCCTTTGACGATGGTATTCGAGGATACTATTAGACGCGGTCAATGACCTTATTAGCCGAAGGTGCCGCTCCATCCTCTCATGGACCGAATCAATGGTGCGTAGCCGTTCTCCATCATCCATTTTTGCCCGACCAGCGGACAGTACCATAGTGAGTTCGCCCAGTTCTTCTAGGCAGCCCTGGAGTACCTTGGAATACAGATTTTCCAGATGCTCCAGTTCTTTTGGATCAAAGCCTCCCTGCCGTACCAGGTCCCCGGTATGGCCAATGGAGAGCTCGAGTATCCGTTTCTGCATAAATAAGATGGAAGCCACCTTGTGGTAGTTCCGGACCGCCGGATTCACCTTTAATAGGCCATCGAGGAATAACCTGTGTAATCCGAAATTCCCTTTGGAGATATCCCGGATATGGTTATAACCGTTTTTAAGTATCTCATACCCTTCCTCCATATCCTTGAGCACCTTTTTGAACTGGGCCAATTTTTCCACATTCAACAGGAGCTGCTGTACTTCGGTGGATTGGGCCCGGGCCTGCACCGAAATCAGTACCAATAGCACAATACCGATCAATAACTTTTTTTTCATCTCTTCCCTTTCATTTATTTAAACCTGTAGGATCTACCTAAAAATTCTAGCTGCTGGACATCCCGTTGCTGCAGGTACCTTATTGCCCTGTTCTGGAGCTGTTGTTCCAAGATTTGCCTGTGTGCCAGCCTGACCAATCCATGGACCTTTTCGATACGTTGGATCCTTTGGTAATCCGATAGCCTGAAGCCATCGCTCCGCAGGATCCCGATGAGTGCATCCAGGAGTTCAGCAGAGCGTTCATATAGGTCATCCTGTAGAACAGAGGCTTCACTACCTGGTATCCCGTACAGCTCTTCCGGTCCTTCGGACAACCCGGCAAGCCTTGCAATCGATCCATAGATCTCCTGGATCTCCTTTAAATACCAGGAACTGCGTACTCCAGGGGATGCCCAGGAGAGCGAGTCGAAATATCTCCGATGGAGAGAATATTCCCCCCTCGAGAGATCGCCCACCATGGCAAGACCATAGCGGGCAAGACCGTACCCACCGGAAAGGAGTTCCGCGAATGCACCGTTTGCCACTATCTGGGCCATAAGGTATTTTTTCTGGGTGGCATTCTGTCTTGTCCACTCCCCTAGGGTCTGTGCATTGGACCTCTGGAGGCCCAGGACCACAAATAATGACATAAAAAATATTGTTCTCATGGTGATTAAACTATTAGTTGTTCCCAATTCCGTAAAGGGTCTGAACTGCCTTTCTCTGGGCTTCGTCCTTTGAGCGTTCCAGGCTGAGCAGAACATTCTGCCTTCCGAAGGCCCTCAGATCGGACAGTATGGCCGCCATGGTCCGTGCTGCGCGGTCGATCCCCTCCATACGCTGCTGGTCGGTCATCTCAAGGTTGAATGGCCGGATGACCTGAAGGACCGCTTCCAGGTTATCAAGTCCCTTATCGAGCATTCCCTCATACATCCTCTCCATTTCCATCAGCTCCTTGTGCGAGAAATTCGGGTCGGAGGAAAAACGCTTCCACGCCTCCTGGTACTCGGTGAGAAGGTCCGACTGCATCTTTACGATCTGCTGGATCCTCCTGTATCTGGCGATGACCTCTCGTATGGTCCTTAACTCATTGAAGTATACCTGGTACTGCTCCTTCTGCTTCTGGGTCCATTCGGAAATCTCCTGGAGCTTGAGTTTGGAAAGGGCATTTTCCAGGACCTTCTGGGCGTTCTGCAACCATATTGTTTCGTTCTGCAATCTCTGAACCTTCAGATCAAAAGCCTTGACTACACGTTTTATCGCCAGCCGGAGGACTTCTGCAAGCACCAGCTGTCCATGGGATCTTCCCATAGGGAGAAGGACTAGGGATATTGCCAAAAGGGCAGTTGCTAAGGATTTTATCTTATTCATGTTCCCCCCCTGTTTTTCCTCTCAGGTGTTCCGCCATGGCCTTAATGCCTTCGGTGTAGTCCCCAAGCTTGGATTCCACGAATTTCTCCAACATTTTCTTTTCTCGCTCCTCTGTGGTATAGCACAGGTATTCCTCCAGGGACACCTCCGTACGGTAAACCCTGGAAAAAGTGTCCGAAAGGCTAATGAATACCTCCTTGTACTTCCTATTCGGTTCATTGGCTCGGTTGAGCGAAAGGACCATAGCCCGCTCCTTTTCGCTGAGTCCCAGCATCTCCTCGATTATTTGGAACCTGTTCTCGTACTTCCTCTGGTCCAAAAGGATCTTACAATCACTGTTGTTGATGATTGTCTGGCGAACGATGGGAGAAGAGATGATATCATCGATCTCCTGGGTGACCACGATCGCCTCTCCGAAGAACTTTCGGACCGTTTTGAACAGATATTGGATATATTGAGCAAACCCATCCTTCATAAGGGCCTTCCACGCCTCCTCGATCAGGATCATTTTCCTGATCCCAGGAAGCTTGCGCATCTTGGAGATGAAAACCTCCATGATGATCAATGTTACCACCGGGAATAGGATGGGGTGGTCCTTTATACTGTCGAGCTCAAAAACGATGAAGCGCTGTTGCAGCACGTCCAGGTTTGTCCTGGCGTTAAGAAGGAAGTCGAACTCGCCGCCCTTATAAAATGGCCTTAGTACATAAAGGAGGTTCTCCAGATCAAAATCCCTATCCTTAACCCCTTCCAGCCGGATCTGTTCACGGTAGGGACCTTTCAGGTATTCATAGAATCCATCGAAACATGCAAATCCTCCATCCTGGCCCATATGCGTAAAGTAACCGGTGATGGCCCCGGAAAGAGCGACATATTCCGATCTTCTGAAGGGTTCGTCATCTTTTTTCCATAGAGCAAGGATCAGTGCTTTTACGCTCTCACGCTTCTCGGTGTCGGGAAGTTCACCATCAGGTATGTGGAAGGGATTGAAGCTTATGGGATCACGCTCACTATAGGTAAAGTAATACCCGCCCAGCAAGCGGCAGAGCCCTTGGTAGGAATGTCCAACGTCAACAAGGACCACATGAGCACCACTCCCGTGGTAGGACCGCACTAGATGGTTCGTGAAGAACGATTTCCCACTGCCCGACGGGCCCAGAATGAACTTGTTCCGGTTGGTCGTTATTCCTCTTTCGATCGGCTCGTCGCTTATATCCACATGTAGGGGTCTCCCGGACAGCCTGTCCCCTAGCCTGAGGCCTACAGGACTTTTGGATGACATGGCAGAAGATTCCAGGTTGAGAAAACAGCATGCCTGTTGGGTGAAGGTATCGAAAGAGTCGTACAACGGCATTTCAGCAGCATTCCCAGGTATCCCGGCCCAGAAGATCTGTGGGGCGCCAACACTCTCCACCTTTATACCACAGCCCATCCTATTGAGCGATCCGGCAACCAGACCGGACATCCGATGAAGTTCACTCTGCTCGGAACTGCAGACCATGACATTGAAATGAGCCCTGATGGGCATGCGCTGCTGGACTATGGCCTCGTTCAGGAAATCATTTGTCGAGTCCCTGGCGATCAGGTTGGACCTGCTATAGGCAGCAAGAGACTGTAACCGGAGCCTTTTACGCTCCAGCTGATCCAACCTTGCGCTGACATCCCCTATGAATATATATTGGTTCACCAGATGGTCACAGGGCATAAGCTGACCGAGTAAACTTCCGAATCCTACGGGGAAGGCCGATCTATCACTGCTATAGGGTTCATAATCTGTAAAGGGCATGCTGAACTGGGGGAGATCCTGAACATCACCAAGACTATAGATCCTTAATTCCCTATCTCCGATTCGGATGTCCTTTCCGGAAAGATCAATATCACCCAAAATCCTTTCACCAGGAGATTGACCCTGGGACATGTACCGCTCCAATAGTCCAGGGGAGTCCGGTGTACTGAACAGTCCATCGCTCCCAACCGGCATTACCTGGACCAGGCCAGAGTCCGAGAGGGCCTGGCAAAAATGTCCACAGGCATCCTTGAAGCCGATTACCACTTGAGGATCCAGGATATCCCTGGGCACAGGTGATCCATGGAGGAGCGTCCTCCCGAATGACATCATTCTTGCACGTCCTTTGGGCACCATGCTCAGGATTAGGTAACATTCGTGCTGCATGTACTGCCTTTCGTGGAAGTAACGTTCACTGCACTGCGAGATGTAGGATCCGCAATCCCTATTTAGGTCCTGAGAATATTTTCCTGTATAGAACCAATCCTGCTTGTGGACGATACTTGAAACCGGCAGCAACCTGATCGCTTTTGTCCATGCCTGGTGATAGTTCTCATACTCTTTTCTCGAAAGTGAGAAAATCTCAGGGAGCTGAAGTGAATAGACCCTGCTCACTTCTCCCCTCCTGCCCAAAAGGAAACCGTCCTGGTACCCTATTATCGGCCATCCTTCCCTGATATCGGTTTTTCTTTTCATCCCAGAAAGTTTTTATGTTCCTTAATACTTGGGTTATTGAATATGGCCCTTGAACGGATCCTTATTACCTTAGGGCACCTCCTTCGGGCAGCCCATTTCTGCAGACCGTACTGACCGAACCGATCACTAAACCTATAGGTTACCCATATCATAGTACCACCGGATGATCCTATTAGGCCCAACGAAATCCAGGATGGAATTCCCAGATAGTACAGCAGAGCAAATAGGAATAGCAGTGCCAGAGTAGCTATGGCCAGGTACCAGATGTACTGGGCCTTCAGACCTTTGAATTCCAGTGGCGTGTTGATGCCTTTGTTGATCCTGAATTTTTCCATTCCTTAGGTGCTAAATACCGAAGAAGGATTTGATAACGGTCGCCACCACAACCAAAAATACACAGCTTCCGAACCATGCTGCGGCAACCTTTCCTGTGTCAGGATCTCCATTGTTCCATTTCTGGAAGACCTTCACCGCGCCTATGAGCCCCAGCAGGGCTCCCACTGCGTACATGAGGTTCGTTCCGGCATCGAAATAGCTCCTAACCCTTTGGTTAGCTTCGTTTATTCCGGAAATCCCATCCTGGGCGTATATGCTGCCCTGCACGATCAGCACATATGCAAGTGAAAGCATGGTGCGAATGAAACTGAATTTTCCAGGAATGGAGTCCCTGTTCTTTTTTGGTGTTCTCATAAGATATCTGGTTTAAAATGAAGCCCTGCGGTGTTGCATCCCTTAGCATGTAATTTTCCTGTGCATTGCACCATGGAGCACACCGGAGGGTTCAAAAATGTCTATTCGATCGTTACAGTTAAATCCATTCCCCTCACGGGGCAGGATCCACATTCACACATCCTTCTCGGACTATGCAAAACAATATGACCAAAGAAAGTCCATTAACATAGATGGGTCAAGTACAATATGGACCTGTACCCAGAATTGTACCCATGCAGACATGGATCCCAGTGCATCGGCGCAGACCGATCGATAATGGGGGGATAAAATAACGGCTCAAAGGATGGATTTTAAACTGCCCCTTTTATAAATAGTAACCCTTCTCTGGGAGAACGAACTTCTATCAAAGGCATGATGCAAGATATTTTGTGTCAATACCGGACAAAAAGGGACCAGCTTATGGAAACAGAAGAACCAAATGGACCAAGGTTGTTTAATTTTGCTAAATGATGGGGTTGTTCTGGAAAATGGAGCGAGGGATCGGTGTATTAATAGGAACATGGAAACACTGCTAAGTTTGCCATATGGACCCCAACAGGCCATAACCCATTCTGTATAAGAGAATTGTCACGATGAATATGGCAAAAATTCCTCTCGGTGAGATGGCGTGACGGTTCCGCTGGGATGCCTTGTCCAGATACTTTATTCCACTCCCAAAAACGCAAGTGGTTTGCCTGCCTAAAGGTTATTGGGCAGGTTGAACTGGTAAACGAAGGTATTTAGCTGTGTGGTTGAAGTCGGATCGAGCCGATCGTCGGTAAGGTATCGCAAGATCAAGCGGGATCAAAATATATTCGGGAGGATATTATGCCCCACCTACACCTTCTTGGGATCTGATCCGGACCAACGAAGCCACCAGATATATATTGCCAAGCCCCACCAGTAACTTTACCCGGAAAAAAAAGATGAATTATCCTAAAGGATGGCCATGCCCGGAAATATGACCACCAATCGATCGATTCAGGAGAACAATTGTCGAATCCCCAATTTGGTTATCTCGAATTCATAGGGTATTCCGAAATTATACCGTTATCATTTTTAGGGACCAGTTTGGAGGACCGAACCAATCTCACTAACGTAGGTTTAAAGTTGGGATGCATCTCAAGATCCAATAAACTCTTATTTTGGTATACCCTATAAAGGATAACGTTCTCCAAATAATTTAACATCATCATTCTATTTTAAGGAATATTGATGTTAGTTGCAGGAATTGCCAGTTCGGAGTAAATAAAGCAATATTCATCCCAAACATAAGCGTAATTACGCATATTTCGCTTATTAAAAATTTTATCCCAGTGACTGGATAAAATACAGCGGAAGGACCAGATGGTAAGAGCCGTTGGAAAGGAGGTAATACGGTAAATAAACATTATCAGAAACCATATGTCGATAATACCAATTTGATTTCTGACATGGGGAATTAAAGTACATTTAACCCATCATGTCCTACGGCCTCCACTTTTCGGTCATATTAACGAATAACGAAACCTGTGCTGAAGATCGGTTCCCGAACGAGGAGATCAACACGTACTCTACTTCATATTAATTCAACATAAACTCCTATTCCTGATAATACCTCCAAGGGATACCTTTAATAAATAATATGAACAGGGCAGTCAGCCAGTCGCTTGTCCTGCTTACTCTTTTTGGGACAGCTATGATAGATGTCATAATAAAGAACATTAAGTACTTATAGATTAATCTACATGAAGAAAATGTGGAGAGCCATGGAGGTTTTGAAAAGACAATGGCCCGATTATTAACAATTCCTTATACAAAAATTAACGGATAGGAATATCCGTTTCCACGAGGTTTCGATTACCTTTATACAGTAATGGCATTCTCACATCTAATTTAATTTTCCCTGTTGGCCCCTTTCCGACAGGGATTGTTTTTTATGGAATATTCAATATATTTGAATGATTCTCAGATTTATTAAATAATCGAAATTGATTCTGGTGGATTACTTAGGTAAATGTGAATAGGGTAGCACTTAAAAATGCTACCCCTTTTTCTATTGTTGGAATGGTCTACGAATCAAAGTTTATAGCATCCGGTGCTGTGTTGATATACATTTGCCAGACATGCCACAACTCCTCGTCATTAGCTTGTAATAGCTAAAAAAATTAATTAGATTTAAATGTTCATCAGGCTATTGGTTGATAAAATATCAGGTCTGGTAAATGATTAGGTATAACTTGTAAGGGTGGTACTTTCTGGTACTGCCCATTTTTTGATTGCTAAATTAAATCCCTAATAATAATTGTTTTAGTATCCTTGCCAGTTTATTTTGGCAAGGATTTTTTATAATACGATATCTAAGGATCAGAACCTCACAGGATATAAATTCATGCCAAGCGCATTTTCAATGTCCTTTTGGATCACCATATTAATTATCTACCCCCGGAGTGGTTATGGTCAGAATCCTTTATGTCCTACTGCTGTTCGTACAGAATGTAGGTTTAGGCACCAGGACTGAAACTGTATTCCAATTTCATCATTCTTTGGGAAAGCCTGATTCGAATGAACTTAGGATAGAAACCTATTTTTTTGGATTAGAAGAATGATAACAGTACTGTACCATCATGGGCATTGATCGAAAAGGTGCAAGGAGTCACAGGAATCTGCCATAATAAAAACTATTATGGTTTTAGGTACACCAGTCCCAGATGGTGTACCTAAAACACTTTGGACCAGGGTGGTACTGTATTTTTTCCTCACTTTTCTTCCGATTACTTAGGCCAGGATTGGGTACGATGCGGATATGGCACATCTAGCAATAAATAGGATCCACCTTTTCCTTTTCACCACCGGCATTTTATATCTTTATTTTTTCCAATTGCGGTGCTTTGTTATCCTTTACGGAGGCCTTTAACGGATAATCGCAGATCTATGGAAAGAAAGGAATTAGGTTTGGACGATACAACGACCATAGAAGGATAATTTTTAGAACTAATGACCCGTCCTGAATTTATTACGGACCATTATTCAATCCAATAAAATTTATGCTTCCATTTGGATGGCGCCAAGATCAAAGGGCGCTGACCTTCGATGCCATCCGATCCAGAACCTCCAATACCTGCTCCCTATCCGATCGTTCAACCTGATAGGACTTTACCCGTAGGGAATCAGCGGACAGGTGTTTTCGGTTCTTTGTAGAGAGATACGGCACGATCATCCTATAGACCTGGCTGAGGGACCTTGCCTCTACCAGGCGGATCTCATCCATTGCCCTTAGAAGGATCGAGAGTTGGTCGGCCGATAGGTTGCACATCAACTTATTTGCTGGATTTACCTCTGTCCTCACTGTTCTTGGCTTATTCCCTTCCACCAATACCCCCGCATTTTCCAAATAGAAGATCTCTGCCTCGAACCAGCTCTCTAGATATTCCCGGACCCCCTGATAGGCGGGATTGAGGACGGCATCTTTTCGGAAGTGCATCTGCAGCATTTTTTTTCGGCAATCCAAGAGTACCACGAACTTGGCATCCCATGTGGGCTGCTCGGAGACCTTATGCTGGATACAACGAACTAGATCGTCCATAAATGCCTTGGAGTTATAGTTCATGTAGAATAGGAATCTTCCACTTGGCGAAAATGGGTGGGCCAGATCCTCCGACCAGTCCCAGCCGCCAACCGAGCTGAGCACCTTTAAAAAATACTGCCCTGCATCCTTACCTGGAAAGAACCTCAGATCAGTACCAATTATGTACTCCTTGATCCTTTCCCCCATGAGCCCCATGTGGAGGTCCCCTGTCCAGAAAGGTTTTGTTTTTTCAAAGAGATCCGCAATATGCTCCCTATCATCCGCAAGGTCCGGATACTTGGACGATCCGGGGATCGGACATTCCAGCTTTTCCAGAATGGAGTTCATCATTTCAGAAACATGGCCCACCACAGCCTGTAAGACCAAATCCGCTTCACTTTGGGGGGACTTCATTTCCAAAAGAACCCACCCTCCGCTGAGTATCTGCTGCAATTGGACATACATGTCCATCAGCTTCTTCTTCTGTTCCATTGATTCCACTGGTCCCAGCAGCTCTTCCTCGAGCGATTTTTGGAACTCTCCGCAATATTCCTGCATTTGTTTGAACAGTCCGGTCCTATCAGGTAGATCTGGCGGAGGAAATTTTTCTGCTCTCCATACGATGATCAGTTCAAGTAGATTTTTGAAAAAATAAATCTGTTTATAAGTCGGGTTTTCCATCTTAGTGATAAAATAGACCGAACCTATGATTTATCCTTCTGAGAAGGCGGCAAAGTTTTACTGACCCTAATTCTAAATTTTATTCGTATCAAGAAATGTCTTGAACTCCGAAGATAATCTGATCTTTCCCAGATCCAATGGTTCTTCGGTATGGTTCAGGTAGACCTTATGGTCACGATAGGAATGAAAAAAATTAACATTGAAAGCATATTTCCTGGAACACCGTAGGAAAAGTCCCTGTGATGTACCCCCTATGATATCCTTCATGGATCTATAGGACATATGGATACTGTGCCTGTTTATGGTAGTGATCTCCACCATTCCATCCACCGCGGTAAGATAGACGATGTCCCGGTGGAACACCCTTACCCGTTGGCCCTTTCCGGGGCCACTCAGGTGGAAGTAGTCATAGTTGTCCTCGATTTCATTCCACTGATTGTCCATTCGGTGGTTCGTGAAATTAAGGGCATCAAGGGCACGCTGAAGTGCGACCTTAAGGCGAAAGGGTTCAACAGGCTTGAAAAGGACATCGACCACACGCTTGTCGTACCCCAGTTCCTCGAACCTCTGGTGGGCGGTGCACAGAATCGTAAGGACCTCCCTTTTCGGGGAGGCATCCATGAACTCGAATCCGTTAATGCCTTCCATTTCGACGTCCAGAATGATAAGGTCAACCGGGTTCACCCGCAGGAACCGCAGTGCATGCATAGGGTTGGTGAAGCTACCTGCTAATTCCACGAATTCTATCTTTTTGAATTCCGATCTCATTTTTTCCAGAAATACTTCCTGATCATCGACCAGGATGGTATACAGTTTTCTCATCATAATGCCTAGATTAACCTTACTAAGATGTCGACCAGGAAAATATCCTGGTCCCTTTCGATCTTCAACTGGCAGCGGTCCTTGAAAAGTGTATCCAAACGGTTCCTCATATGAACAAGGCCAAGCCCATGGCTGATCAGGCCATGACCTGAAGGATTGCATTTGTTCCTTGCCAGAATCCTGTAGGAATCCCTCTGCACATCCACCTCGATAACTGCCGGGTGCAGGGGATCATAAGCCGATCCATGCTTGAATATGTTCATCACCAGACCAAGAAGGGTAGTTGGTGGTATGACCACTCCCTTGGTGTTCCCCGAGACTTTCCATTCCATCTGTGGCTTTCTGGAGGAGATCAGCATCTGGAGCGACAGGTATTTCCTTGCCATTTCTATCTCTTTGCTCAACAGGATTTCCCGTCCCCCGTCCACACTTCCAGAACCCATGAAATATTCCACCAGCTGGTACATCTGGGTGAGCTGGGATCCGATCTGCGAATTTGCCGTCCCCAACTGGCTTTCCCACATCTGGAATACGTTAAGCAGAAAATGTGATGGGATCTGTTCAGCCTGACCATGGTATTCATAGTCCTTACGGAGTGTCTCTTCCCTGAACCTCATCTCCATCTGCTCGATTTTCTCTGCAATTTCGTTCATTCTTTTGGAATTCAGGAAATCAAGGATTGCCAGAAAAGTGAAATGTCCCAACATGATAAGGCAGGTCTGGATAAACTCCCGGAGATCGAAATCCTTTCCCTGAACGACATATTTACCGTATACGATCCCTTTCTGTTGCCAGCCATAGGTCATCAGATAGACCAAAAGCCCGCATATCACCAGGAACCCTCCAAGAAGGCAGATCCCTGCCAAGATTTTGCCTGTTCCTATCCACCTCTTTAGAATGGTCCTCACGCCGTAGAATACGAACGCAAAGAAAGGGAGTGACACCAGAACGGTCCAGAAGGAAAGGTCCTGGTTGCCCAACTTGTTGATGGCATAGAACAGCAGGGCGTAGACCATCCAACTGATCACGTGCAATTTGATCAAATAATTCCTCTGGTTCCTCATGGCTCTGGTCCTTTGTTGGATGTGGGCATATCTTGCTGCCCTTAAAATACGAAATCCGTCGCTTCAGTCCAAAAGTAATTTACAAAGTCCAATATGGGTCTGGGAATCGACCTGATGAACCCTATAACTGAACCTGTCCAGTATATTTGGGAAGTAGAGGGGCATGACCCTGTGTTCAGGACTCCAGATGTTTTTATCGGACAATATAGGCCTTGATTGATGGAGGTAGAAAAGGGATTCCCAGTTCACTGGTGAATCCTTCAGATATTCAGAAAAACGGGCATATATCCTCCGTATACTTGTATCGACGAAATCCGACCTGTCCCTGAATTCTTTTGGGTCAAACCGTTCGATGACCTGCAAATAGGGTTCAGCGTCCACGCTGGCTGAGGTTTCCAGCACGAATCGGGTCCTTATAGAAAGCAGGTGTGCCAGTTCCATGAATCCGCTCCTTATACCGATTGATCCCATTAGGAGCTGCTGGTCCCTTAGTCCATCGGGAACAATTGAACCTTTCGAACCCGAATTCCCGTCAGCGTATACAAAAATATCTACTCCCCGCTCAAGGTGCCCTCTAATTCGCAGGCCCAGGAATGGGTTCTCGGCCCTTTCAAGAAAAAGCCTCGGTCCACCATTATCAGTCTGCATCCATCCAGAATAGAATCGCGAATACTTTTCATATACTTCCTCCGAGATTACCACCGCCACCGATCTGCCAGAGGTAATCAGGAGCAGAGGGAGCATCCTGTACTTGCCATAATGGAAGGTGACAAACAGTTCAGGATCCTGCCCTGCCCCCTTAGGGTCGAGTTCGATTTCCTGTTTTTTCTGGAAATGGTGGGTTGATTGAATCTGCGAGAACACAATTGCCCTTTCGAACAATGAAAATGCATCCTTAAAATTTTTTGGCCCGAATATATGGCACACATTGGCAGAAAAGTAGGCGAATTCCCGCCAGCTTTTCTCCTCCAGCGGAAAAGAGAAGGTCTTATTGGTTAATAACATATGGTCAATCAAAGCTTCAGGGCAAGCCATGGATCCGTAAATGGTTTTCCAGGTAAGGTGCGCAAAGGTAAATGCGCACCTTTGGGTCAGTTAAAACGGAAACACAATGTTGCATTTCCTCTCAGATGAGTCCCCTGAAAATAGATCCTTCATTCCCTCGACTGAAACTGGAGTTTCTGAAAGGACTTCTATTAGGGAGACCAATGCTGATAAATCCATAGTATGTCCGGTTTTTGTTTAACAATGTATCCGATCTCGCATCGGATTTACGGCTTCCGGCCAAGAAGGCTTTGAATCGATCTACCCAAATTTGTCCCTTACAGGCGATATGTGCAAACCATCTCTGCCCAATCTTCATATAAAATATATATAATGCCGGTTGACGGATTTAACAAATGCAAACTGCTTTTTATCCATGGAATATGTGCGTTCGGAGGAAACATAGATGGTAGGTGGACAAAAAAAATCACTTTTGTAACCGTATGTCCGGGCGGGGAACAGGCACATGAGCCAGCAGTTTCCCCAGCAGTTAGCCACAATTTGAAATGAACCGAAATTTGAAGGCCCCAAAAGTCTTCCTAGATCTGATGGAATTCTGGGCAAAACATTGCCACTTGGAAGACTACCATCTCCAATGGGCCATGGAATCCTTTGAAATCCTGAACCTGAAACGGGGAGAATACCTCTTCCATGAAGGTTCGAACCTTAAAATAACCGGACTGGTCATGAACGGACTTCTGGCCCGGGAAAAGGAAGGTAGCTGGAAGGGCCGCAGGAGGCTAGTTCTGATCGCTGGACAGTACCAGTCCATCTCCACTACCATACATCCCTACAGTACCACATGCATCATGGGGGATATTGTCGCCCTTAGGAAATCTTTGATACTTGTCATTGGCAATAAAAAAATACGTCAGGGATTAGAACAGGACCCCAATACGGCATGCCTGGTTAACATTCTCTCAAACAACAACTCCAGGGCGTTGGCCAAGATGTTGACCGTCAAAGAATCCACCTCCCCATCGGAAAGGTACCTGTTGTTCGACCGCCTTTTTCCGGAACTTCGGAAACTTACCACACAAAGGGAGCAGGCCGATCTTCTGGGAATATCAAGGGATACCGTGCAGAAAATGCAGCGGTTTCTACTATTCAATGGGCAAAACAGATAATTCGGCATGCCCAGACCTTCCATCCCCGTTCCAAATCGGTCGGTAAATTTGTCAAAAACAGTTGATACTCATGGAAAGAAAGATCCACAACAGAAAATCGGCGGTCTTCCAATCCCCGCAAGGGGATATCGGAAAGTCATCGGGACACCAACTGCAAGGCGGTTTGGATGTGCCAGGGCAGAATGATCCATTATGCAGCAATGCAGATATCGGATCGCCCCACCCCGTAAAGGGAAATCTTGGAAGAGGATACTCCGTAAGTGATCGGTTGATCTTCAATATTGCCAGATCCGTCTATGGCCTAATCTATCTTTATTCGGGCATGGATAAACTGCTTGGTCTGGAAGAATTCAGGACCCAGTTGAAGAGCGTTCCAATTGTGAGGGGCATCGCCCCGGTGATAGCTCCGGCACTACCGATCCTTGAATTATGCCTTTCTTCCATTCTGCTGTTCGCTTTTGGCAGATATGAAAGGATCGGGTTATGGTGTTCAGTAGTGCTGATGGGGACCTTCACCATATATATCACCATCATGATGGTGACTGGGATGCACCATTCACAGTGCAGCTGCTCTGGTCTAATTGAATCCTTGAACTGGACTGAACACCTGATATTCAATCTGGTATTGGTCGGATTGGGAATTTCTGCCCTAGCCATGGAAAGTAAAAGAACAGTTAAACTTTAAACAATCATATCATGAACAGAAAACTATCAAGAGGTTCCCAAAGGATACTCGGAGGAACCTTGCTCGCAGCGGCTGCAATTACTGCTAGTGCGTACTCAAATTCTCCCACAATGGATTATGGGTACGACTATTCAACCAACCAGTGGATACCAGTAGATGGTCTCCACACCTGTAAACCGGATCCTAGCAAGGTATGCAAGTTCCGGTTTGAAGCCCCGCCCACGGAAACAGAGACACCGGAGCAGAACTCAGGAACACCCCTATCCGACAGGGGAAGTTATGAGCTTCCGTAATACCAGGAGCTAAGCATAACGGAGGTGGCCGTCCATTTGATGGCCACCTTATTTGGTCCCCCCGGCTTTCAAAGGATGGTTCAAGCTTTAACTTACTCCTTACACATCTTGAAATTCTAACTTTCCGTCAGGAGACTTGTAGGCTACGTTCCTAAGGTAAGAACTCCCTGCATCCAAAAACCTCCCTAACTGTGTTGGCGATCAGGATTCCGGGAATCTGGATGAATCGCTTTGGATTGCACACAGCATATGAGGTTATCCCATTGCGTGGTCATCATGTAAAACCCAAATAGCAAATTCTTGGACGTATGCAGGAGCTTCACCTGGGTTTCCTAAAAGGAGGAACTATATTTGTTTAAGCCTGGGAATTGGATTTTTTGTACAAGTTGGGAACTATCCAAAGTTCTTTACATAAAAAAGAGGTTGATGGATAGTCCGATTAACCGACCAAAGATGGGTAGGAACCTGGCTGGATATATCTTCTTGACAAGGAAAGTTTTAACGTTTAGGGAGACACTGTCGACAAATACCAGAAAGCTTCCCGAAACCCATAGAGCAGTTTCATCCTTTGCTCTACCTGGGTGGTAATCCCAATCCCCTCTGTAGAGGTTTTTTGTATCGGTTCAATATAGGTCTCCAGGTCATAATCCATAGTTTCCCCGGGACCGCGGTCCAACGGGCGTCTTGTTCCATCGATTTCCAGCCAACCATACCCTACCGTTGCAGCACCCGATCATGTCCCCTGAACGCTCCGGTTGGGGTTGGCAATTATTTCCTGGAATCGGGGGAATAAGGGCCTATACCCCTTGACCGAAGGGATGGACAGTTAATTCGTACCAGTGGTTAAAAGCTATCCTGAACAAGCTGGTGGTTGACCATTGCACCTGCTATATTACCGGTAGAAACGGCATTTGCCACAGATCGGAACATTGAGGTACAGTCCCCCGCAGCAAAAATTCCGCCAACGTTGGTCTGATGGAACTGATCGACTTTCAGATGTCCCGCCTGGGTCAGTTCGCAGCCAAGGGATACCGGAATATCACAATGCTGTTCAAAGGGAATGGCCGCATAGGCCGCATCATAATTTTCATGCGTGCCATCATCAAATAGTACTGCTTTTATCTGACCGTTATAGTGCATAACCTCGACCACATCCCGTTCGATGACCCGGATCCTGTTTCTTTCCAACGATTTCCATTGTTCTTCCGAAAAATCTGCTTTCCCTCTCGTTATAACCGTAAGATCCTTGGTCAGGTTGTCAACAAGACCACCTACATGTATGGCCCTTTCTCCATTGGCCAGAATAGCGGTCTTCTGCCCCTTAACCTCGTAACCGTGGCAGTACGGACAGTGGATTAACGATTTCCCCCAAGACTCTTCAAAACCTTTAATGGCCGGAAAGATATCCCTTACACCCGTTGCGAAGATGAGTTTTTTTGCCTGAAATGTTTTACCGGACCGGGTATTGATCTGATATCCGGTATTGATTTTTTGTCCGCTCAGAGCAATATCCTGGTGATAGGCCACTGTCCTGTACTCCAGGACCTGGCTTTTAGCTTTCGCTGCGATATCCCCGGGTACGGCACCGTCGTGCGTAATGAAATTGTGTGAATGTGGTGTATACCGATTACAGGGAAGACCACTGTCAACGATCAGCACCTCACGGAGCGAGCGGCCCAAGGACATCGCGGCAGACAGTCCGGCATAGCTGCCACCGATAATAATAACATCAAAATTCGTTTTTTCCTTCATAGCATACTTTTTTGAATAATCTTCAGGGGGAGCTTCCAAATGGCATCTCCAAACCCAGCTTTAATGATCCAGTCCCGTCTTTTTATAGCGACGAAAGTGATTAGAGGTTCTTTGGGAATTCATCCTTCCACGAGGAAAATCTCCAGTCATCGGCTTCATCTTCTGTGAGAAGACAGGCTTCAAGTTCTGATAGGCACTTTTCTTTATCAAGGTTCTGGCCGATGAACACCAGTTCGTTTTTGCGATCCTCCCACTCCGGGTGCCAACGTTTCAAAAGGTCATTACGTACATCGGCATATCCTGGATACCGATAGCGCATTTCTTCGGGCATACTGCTCCACCACGAACCCGCATTTTCAAGACGCAGGCTTCCTCCGGCCTGACTGAAGCTGATCGCTGCATCTGGACGTGAGGCCAGCCAGAACAGTCCCTTTGCCCGGATCATGTTGTGCGGGTAACCTACATTAAGATAGTTGTGCCA
Source organism: Sphingobacterium tenebrionis (assembly GCF_037126265.1). NCBI lineage: Bacteria > Pseudomonadati > Bacteroidota > Sphingobacteriia > Sphingobacteriales > Sphingobacteriaceae > Sphingobacterium > Sphingobacterium tenebrionis. Next base: position 80,226 of record NZ_JAYLLN010000003.1, on the reverse strand, counting down.
ACGTTGGGGATGGAATGGTCTCTGCGAATGGAATACAAAAGAAGAAATCCCATATTCTTCTGTTTCGGGAGTATGTTCAGTTTCCAGCTCTTTGATCCAGCCGGCGGATGATGAGGCTACATCGAAATCGAATGATCCCGTACCTATGATATCATTCGGATCAATTTTGCCAAATTGGGCACGGAGAGTTCTTGCACCCGGGTTTAGTCTATGGATCGCGGCTTCAAGGATACCCAATGTTTCTTCAGACACCAGATCGGATTTGTTGAGGATGATCACATTGGCAAACTCGATCTGATCGGTCAATAGGTTGACAATGGTTCTATTATCCAGATCGTCATCCGTCAGATACCTGTCGCTCAGTGTCTCAGCACTGCCAAAGTCATTGAAAAAGTTATAGCAGTCCACCACGGTCACCATCGTATCGATATAGCTAAAGGATGAAAGATCAATTCCATTGTTCTGGTCCACATAGCTAAACGTCTGTGCAACCGGGATCGGTTCGGAGATACCGGTACTCTCTATCAGCAGGTAGTCAAATCTGTCCTCTTTGGCCAAACGCTCCACCTCTACCATCAGATCTTCACGGAGTGTACAGCAGATACAGCCGTTGCTCATCTCGACAAGTTTTTCCTCCGTACGCGATAACACCTCTTCCCGCTCCACCGTCCGCGCATCGATATTGACCTCACTCATATCGTTGACGATTACAGCGACCCGCAGATTTTCCTTATTATGCAGAACATGGTTCAATAGTGTGGTCTTCCCAGCCCCCAAAAAGCCGCTCAACACGGTTACAGGTAGTTTCTTATTCATGGTATAATATTTAATTAGATTTCCGGCTTTCGTTTCTCTGAAATGGCCCGGGAAAGCCATTCCCTAATGTTGCAAAGGTGACCCCCACCATAAAGCTTCACAAAACGCTGTGTCTCCGGGAGATTTTCATCCAAATAAATGGACAGGCGTTCCTCTGCAAATTCCAGTGTCAGCGGGATACCACATCTCTGCTCGATGCAGATCCTCCACTCTTCAAAACTTTTGGGTATAGCACTCATATATGTCTTTGTCCAAAAGTAATCATAAATTTTATTAAATGCAACATTGTTGCGATATTGATTTTTTTTATATATTTGAAAACTACCAATCATCAGGATATGACAGGATTATCACTTAGAAGTATTTTATTGGTCTGTTTGATTACGGTGGTCCCAACGGCTTCCGCCCAGCAGAATATAAACGAAGCCAAGCATCTTACCGAACATGTACCTATCATGAACAGCGCTTGGGAAACGTTCGATCTGCTGATGTACAGGGTGACTACCGAAAAAGGCAAAAAAGTCTATGCACCTCATTTTCCTCCGAGGCTAGAGGCCATGGATGGCAAAATGGTAGCATTACAAGGATATGTCGTCCCGATTAAACCCGGCTTCAGGCACAATAGGTTCCTGCTGTCCGTTCTCCCTATCGATCAATGTATGTTCTGTGGACAGGACGGGATACCCGCCATGGTAGAAGTGACACTATCCGGAGGGAAAAAGGTAAGGGCTTCCGACAGGCCCATACTGATAAGGGGAAAAACGGTCCTTAACGGAATGGACAGAAAACGAGTGGAAATCTGGATAGAAAAGGCCTCAATCGTCACTAATTAACCCAATTCCCTCCCAATAGGTAAATGCGCTCCCGAAGACGTGTATTGAAACGACGGACCACCTATCCCATTTTGCAGACCTGGATATTTTGAAGGTAAAAGGTCGAAATCCGTTCCAAGTTGGGCGATCGATCCAGGTATGTCTCCACCTCTATCAATTGGTACCCTATCCGGATCGCTATGCTTACCATTCATGAGGACAATTCGGGCATTCTAGGGTGCTGATGCAGAACTCACCAAATTAAACAGTCCCTAACAGACAGCCACAAGTTCATCGTAGATCGTTTGGGACTACCTTAAAAATCTGTCCATTGGCAGGCATACCCAGTCAAGAAATGGCCTTGAATGCGGTTTTCCAATTGAAAAGAAGAACCTCATCAATCCTTGAGGAATGGCATTTCATGCGACCTGACCAACCCACTAGGATGTCGGCCCGAATACTTCTGTTGTTTCCATGTCCATCCTTTTTTTGGTCAGCCTTCGATTATCTTTTGCTTCCTAAATGGTCCATAATTCTCATCGATCTTCATCGTTGACCAATGTGGTCCAAGCCCCACTTTCAAATTATTATGTGGAGATTGGAATTGTTGCTGATGGAAATGACATGTACCAGCTTCAGTAGGGGTGGTGCAATCGGTTTGTCCAAATTGAATGTTTTTGTAAGATATCAAACTTCATTTCCTGGGTCCTTAAACCGATAGATGGTGCGGCGGTGATAAATGTCAAGGAACATATGGACAAGATTGGGATAATATCCCACATGTGATGGAACCGAACCGAGAGAGCACTTCGACCTGGCCGAAAATTTTACCAATGGATATTTACATACAATACGGTAAATACAGCCAAACTACAGCTGTACCTGATTCTAAAAATGGTTCCATTTCATTAAATAAGGGATTTTGCGGGTTCCAGATATGGTGCCTTTCACTGTCCCCAGCGTGCACTGCACGAACAGGAGCCAGGAAAATTGACCAAAGACCTATGATTTCAAAGCCCGTTCCCGCCCTTAAGTATGCTATCTGTCAGCCTTGGATGGGATCTCCGTTAAATCTCCTGGATAAAACCAGGGAGTCCCCGTTTCACCTGGTCCAAATGAACAATCCCCGCCAAAATATAAGCGGGGACCGATCAATTAATATACTAGTGATTTTATGAAACTTACCAAAAAAAGATAGTACCCGAAGGTACTATCCTAATCAAATTTTACCTTTGCATTTTGTTTACCTTGAGCTTATGCGCATCAAGGGTGTTCTGACAAACACCCAAATATATAAAAGATTTCGGTCAAATCAACCCTAATCTCCGCACTTGATGAATAAGAGCTGGTGATGGTAGGATTTCCACAGGGTTTTAAGGATCGAATTTAGCTTAGGGATTCCCGATCGATAGACACACGGCCTGGCCCAGATCCGGAGGCCCATATTTAGAACAAATCCCACCCTCATTGAAGAAGGTGGGATGGATAGTAAACTTTGTTCAAGTTACCATAATAAACGTAAACAAATATACCGATAAAAATCTGAAACGCAGTGTCATGAAAAAAAAATCCCATGAATTGGTTGGAGCCAGCGCCCTCTAACCAGCATTCCCAGAGTTCTTATGATCAGTAGATGACTTACGTTCCGTGATATTTTTTGATATTTTTGACCATATCTATTATCATGGAAACCCGGGGGCACATACAGAGATCTGAAAGGAAATATGGGGGTCCCCAATATTATGCGAGACGATGGAAAAATATCCCGAACAGACCGAACTTGACCAGCTACAGTTACTGGCCAGATCAAAAAGGAAATACAGTGATGGTGAAGAACTTATTATTTCATCCCTGGAAAAATGGCCAGAACTACTGAAAAAGGAACTGGATCGGTATAGGAATGCCAGTTGGTTCCTGATGAACAACAAAAAGATCCTGTGAGCCATCTTTGGGTCCCTGCTGTACATTCAGGAAAGATGAAATATAGTACTGAATTTCCCGAGTGCCGAAAAGCAGAAAGAAGGTTGGATGGTGGGCCATCTTCCGACACAGATCCAAAAAAGGCATGGAAAAAATAAACTGAACCACACAGGACAGTATTCAGATAAATTGGAGCATCTGTGATTTTTTCGCAACTATTTTTTAATTTTGGAGAAAGGAACTAGAATTGAAGAGAATTTACAACCCTGCCCAGCTTTTTGCCGGTAGTTTTATTTTTCTGATCCTATTGGGCGCGATGATCCTACATCTCCCAGTGTCCAATACCCAGCAGCTGTCCTGGATAGACGCACTCTTCACTGCAACGAGTGCAGTATGTGTGACTGGTCTTATTGTCGTGGATACTGCATCGGCCTTCACAACATTTGGCAAGATTTCAATAATGATCCTGATCCAGCTGGGTGGACTAGGCATATTGACATTTGCTTCATATTTCGCCTATTTCTTCAAAGGGGGTTCTTCCTACCAGAACCAATTAGCAAGTAGGGACATTGCAAATTCGGATAAGTTGGGCGAAGTATTCCTTCTTTTGAAGCGGATCATACTCATCACCTTTGCCATTGAGGCGGTTGGGGCAGCCCTACTTTTTTTCAGCACCCCTCCTGTCGGGAATGGATTTGTCCAGCATATGTTCTTCTGTACATTCCATTCCATTTCGTCTTTCTGCAATGCTGGTTTCTCTACGCTCGAATCTGGGCTTGCAGATGAAACCCTGGTATACAATTACCCCTTCCAGCTTATCATCATCATTCTGTTCGTTCTGGGAGGATTGGGCTTTCCAATCGTGATCAACCTTTTACGGTACATCAAGCACCTAAGCAATCGACTGATTAACAGATATTCAAAGGACCAATATCCCTCCAAACCCTGGGTAATAAACATCAATAGCAAGATCAACCTGATCACGACATTCAGCATAACCCTAACTGCTACCATCATTCTATGGTTATTGGAGGGCCAGTCAGCCTTCAGTGGGCATGGCACTATTGGACGGTGGATAACTGCCCTGTTTACGGCCAGCACCCCCCGCACTGCGGGGTACAACAGCATAGATTTCGCCAACCTTCAGGTACACAGCATCCTCTTGGTAATCTTTTTGATGTGGGTAGGGGCTTCGCCGAACTCAACGGGTGGGGGCATCAAGACCAGTACATTTGCTGTGGCCGTACTGAACATCCTGAGCCTGGTGCGAGGAAAGGAAAGGCTGGAGATCTTCAGGAGGGAGATCGCGGAAATCACCATCAAAAGGGCATTCGCTACCATGACCCTGTCTCTATTTGTCATAGGGATTTGCATCCTGCTAATCAGTGTTTTTGAAAACGACTTCACCCTGATTCAGATCGCCTTTGAGTGTTTCTCGGCATATAGCACTGTAGGTCTTACACTCGGGATCACCTTTAAGCTGTCCATGGCAAGCAAGGCCGTGCTGATCGTTTTGATGTTCATAGGGAGGGTAACGATGCTTTCCATTATGATCGCGATTTTCAGGAAGGTAAAATTTACCGGATACCGGTATGCAAAGGAAGAACTAACCATTAACTAGACTTATGAAATTCATTATTATTGGCCTTGGAAATTTTGGCGCATCCCTAGCTATAAAACTTACGGCACAGGGTAACGAAGTGATAGGTGTGGATATCAAGCTGGAACGCGTTTCAGCTCTAAAGGAACACATCACCCATACCATTGCCTTAGATGCATCCGATCCGGTTGCTTTCAACTCCCTTCCTTTGAAAAACACGAACGTGGTCATTGTTGCCATTGGCGAGGACGAGGGAGCAAATATAATGGTAACTGCACTGTGCAAGGAAGCGTGCGTCAAAAGGATCATAAGCCGCGCGGTAAACAGTCTACATGAGAAGGTCCTGAATGCCATCGGGATCTCTGAAATTGTCCATCCCGAAGAGGAAACTGCTGAAAGATGGTCAAAAAAACTCTGTCTTAGTGGTTTGGTGGACTCGTTTGAACTAAATGCCAACTACAGTATCGTTGAGGCCATCATCCCACAGAAGTACGTGGGTCGATCGATCCAGGAGATTGGATTTAGAGAGCATTATGAGATCCTGGTATTGACCATCCTCAAAAAAACGGAACGTGATACACTTATCGGCAGGAGCAGGATAGTAACCACAGTTCTACATGGCATCCCTAAGCCTGATACCATATTACAGGAAGGAGAGATCATTGTGATATACGGCAATAACAGGAGCATAAAAGAATTCCTTAAAATATAGGGCCGTACCGGTCTGCCCGTGCGCAACAGATGACAGATCTGTTCCATTCTAACCAAGCTCTATCGGAGGGAACCTTTTGCTATCGGCCAAAGACACTGGATCAGCACAGTAGGGAGGTTGGCAATGCAGCCGTTCAGATCGACCAACAGGACATAATCAGTGAAGGTTTACATTCTGGTACACAATAGGGCCATCAGATCAGTCTGCATGGTCAGTCCCTTCCATGTCTGTTAACGACACGAAGGATATCCAGAACAATGAAAACGATCAGGATGACAACTATGGTCCATTGAATTAGTTCGCTGTCCAAATATAAAACCTTTCTCCTTAAATTTTATTGGCATGAATATAAAGATAAAATTTTAATAACTCAATTTATTATATGTTTCCTCCGTTGGTCAGAAACTGAACCTAATACCTAATATGCTCGATATGGCAAAAATGGATTAGGCGGCTCACTGTAGCCGGGAAAGCAAAGTAATTTCCATATATTGTCAAATGCACTGTCGATTGGGAAAATTAGAACAAATTGGCAACCGATCATATGTTCATAAAGATGGTCGATACAAGGTTCTATCTGTTTCTAGGATTACTGCCATTTCCAGCCCCGGGTCTCTGGGTTCTGGAGCATTGAGCTAAAAGGATGGCCCACTCTTATCCCGTTGGTTGTACACCGGCGAAGCAATACCTGGGCCATTTGGGAAATGGAACAGTGGTAGCACCTGTTTTAGCTGGGGTTAATGCCAGTGGTCGGAATAGGCTCGATGTAGTTTACGATTTATAGGCAAATTCCCCACTTTGTTTCCTATTGGGGGTTGGCGAACTCATCAGCCCTATTATTTTGGAAAGGAATGCGCCGGGCAATCTAGATGATAATAAGGGGGCCAGCAATCAGAGCGGCTCCTTACCTCCGCATCATTTGAATGTATCCATGGGAAGTGCCATCAGCCCCCCTAATATAAACTGTCCCCATTGCATGGGAAATAGGAAGTAAGGGGGGCTAGGCCAATGGGTTGGTCAACCTCCCCTTACTTTAGGCCCAGATCATCGGGGATATACCTCAAGGCCGTAACGCTCAACCTCCTCCATTGGAATAGGGAAAATATATCTGGGATCCTCGGGGGAAAGTACAAACTCGCCCATTTTAGGAAACGAACGTTTCAACCATTCCTCCCGACCTACTTCCCTGTTCAGCCTTTTCAGATCTGACCAGCGGAGCCCTCTTGCCAGGAGCTGTTTCCTGCGTTCCATGAGTACCATATCAAGGGTGCCCCGATCATCGGTATGGACCCTTGGGGAAAAGGAGGCCGGATCGAACCTTGTCTCCAGTAGGTCGTTGAGGACCTTGACCGCCATTGGTCCTTCGTTCTCCCTTGCCAGGCATTCGGCCTTGATGAGCAGGAGTTCGTCCAATGCGAGGCCAGTGAACAGTGCATACACGGAAGCTCCGCCATAGGAGCCCCGGAAAATAACGTTTTGCTGGTCGTCAAATCGATAAAAGAACAGGTTCTTTCGAAGGTCACCTTGCTCAAAGGAAGCATAGATTTGCGGGTCCACCCTACATCCGTTGCCAAAAACGGGACAACCGTAGGGGATCGCACTTGAGAAAAAGGCTACTTCAGGGTTCCCCGAGGGAAAGAGTCCAGGGAACGGGCGCCTGCTATCGTTTTCCAGTCCGAACTGATTGTAATCCATTAGGGAAAGTTTCGGGATGGCAAGGTCAGCGTGTGCCAGGGCTTGGCCATAATCTCCAATATCCAGGAATATCCGCGCAAAAAATGCATCACAGGCAAGTTTGGATGGACTGGAAAGTCCGCTCGGGACTGCCGGAAGCAGCCGTTCTGCCTCCCTGAGGTCCGAAAGGATAAAATCATAGGTCTCCTTTAGGGAATAGACCCTGAGATCCTCATGGATATTCCCGGTCCTCTTAAGTGGAATGCCCAGTGAACCGTCGTTCTGTCCCGGTCTGTAATTCTCCGCAAACAGCTGGGCCAGCCACCAGTTGGCATGGGCCCTATGGAACAGCGCCCTGCCCCGTAGGCCATCGGCACGGTCCTTTTGTGGTCCTTCCAACGCCCCCATCCCATCGATCAGTTCAATCACGGTATTGGCGTAATATACCTGGGAGAACATATAGGTCCAATCCAGATTGAACCTTTCCCCCTGGTAGAAATCACGCGACCATAGGAAACTGCTCCTTTCCGTAATACTGAGGGAGTTCAGGTTCGGTTCTTCCATAGTGTATTCGTCGGCAGAGATGATCTGCAGGCCTGGGGTCGTCCCAAAGTTCTGGTTGGTATGGTTGAGCAGAAGCTCTGCATCCTCGAGTGTCCGGGGTACGGCCAGGGAAATATCCTTCCTTTTCTCCAAAAAATCCTTTCCGCATCCCAGAATGGCCATTGTTATACCGATCATGGCCATCGTCATAAATCTATTTTTCATCTTCATCATAATAAATAATCCTAAAAATCGATCCTCATACCAAATGTCCAGTACCTCAGGGCCTTCTGGTTGGGATGGTCCGGGTCCAGCTTCTTCCCGCTGCTCTTCCACAGCATCCCAACATTTTCAATATGTCCGAACAGTGCCACTGTACCGGGGATTTCCCTTGTTTGGAAACGGTACTGTGCCCGAATGTCCTGGATCCGTATATGGTCACCGGGCTCCACCAGAATGGCCGAGTTCGTATAGAACAGGACCTCGTTATTATCCCTTACCGTCGGCATGGAGGGGACCTGTGTGTAAAGTTCATCGCCTGGGACCTTCCAACGCTCTGAAAAATCCCCATGCGCCCTGGTCGCCGTGAACAGATGGTTATAATTGACGGACTCCCTACGGTACCAATATCCTAACCGGTAGGAAAGTCCGATTGCAAGGCTCATGTTGGAATAGATGAATTCCTGTCGCAGGGATCCGAACATCCTTGGCCTGGAGGTCCCAACAAAGAGCAGGTCCTCCAACTTTGAGGACTGGATAATCTTTCTATGATCACCCGAAACCTCCCCATTGATCATGCCCAGCGGTCTACCATTATCGGAATCAAGACCACTCCAATGGTACGCGAAGATACTGTGGATGGGCCTACCGACAACGGGGAAGCTCCCTATCTGGCCCGCGGAAAGGACACTTGTCACCGGATGTTCCAGCGTGTAATGGGTGACCTCATCCCTATTGTAGGAGAACATGAAGGAAGTGGTCGAGGAGGCCTTTGCACTGATCGGGAACCTACCCTTCAGGGAGATATCGGTCCCCCAGGTCTTTGTACCCGCGGTATTGCCATAGAAGCTGAAAATTCCGGAAGACGTTGGGAAATCTATGCTGCCCAGCAGGTCCCTTCCAATTTTCCTATATGAATCCAGGGTCACGTCGAGTTTCCCCCCTAAAAGTACCATATCTATCCCAATATTGCTTATTGCCACACGTTCCCATCTCAGTTCGGGATTTGCCGGATTCATAATGGTCGAATAGGGCAGCCCAGTGTGGTCGGCTGTCACGGGACTTCTCTGAGCGACCATCAGGGAGGAAAGGGAATTATCCACATTCCCCGTATGTCCATAGCTCAAACGAAGTTTCATACCGGAAAAAAGGTGGCTCAAGGGACGGAAGAAATCCTCCCTATCCAGTGACCAAGCAGCAGAAAGGGAGAACAATGGAATGCCCTTCTGATTGCTCCGGACCCCGAAAATATTACTGCGGTCCAATCTGGCACTGGCATTGAACAGATATCTGTCCTTCAGGTAATATCCCAATGTGGAATAATAGGAAAGGAACCTATCCGTCAGGTCCGATCCGGAATCCTGATAGGGAATCCTCCTGGAGAACGGACTGCTGTACTGCTTATAGTTGACAAGATAGTTCACCGGACCACTTACATGGTGCTCGGGATCATATCCGTAGAGGCGGTATGAATCGGTCCGTGAATTTGCATCGGACACCTCGCCTCCGACCAGGATGTTAAACCGATGGTCTTCCCAGTCCTTATCATATTGTAGCTGGGTACGGAGATTATGGGAACTCCCGTTCCCGTACCTGCCATCAAGGATCCCTCCCTGTGGAATTCCATACTGCAGCTGTCCGCCGTTAAGGAAGGTATAGTTGTTCACCATGTCCCGTGCATAATAGCTCTGGGGACCATAGAGGCTCTTCCCGGAGGACCAGCTCCCTAACCAGCGATAGTCTGCCGATAGCTTCAGACCGCTGAGCAGTTCAAGGTCTGCATTCAGGGAGGCCCTGAGCATTCTGTCGTTGGTCCTGAACTGGAGGTGTTCCACATCCGAAAGGGGGACATATTCCCAGTCCAAAAGCCCTTGCTGCAGCGCAGATTCCAGGAATTTTCTACGGTAGCTCCTCGTTACTGCCAAGGGATCGCCCTCGGGTGACCTCAGGACCGCATAGGGATATATGGAGGTCGAACCGAAACGCAGATCGACAGGGATCCTATTTGGCCTATCACCCGCCCTTTGGGTAAAACCTATCCCGGGCGTAATGGTAATCCGATCCTTCCATACCTTGATCTGCTGGTTGAATGTCAGGTTGAGCCGGTCGTTGGAATTCCCCTGCAGGTTCTCCCTGTTCCTATCGTAGCCCAGGGAAACCATGCCCGCATTACCCCTGCCGGAAAAGGAATGGGAAACTGCATATTGCTGGCGCATTTCAGGCCGGTACACTTCCTTCATCAGGTCCTTACGGACATCATGTGCGCCCAGTTCCATGAGCGAAAGGTCAAGCTGATCGGCGCTGATCAGACCTTCACGGTGAGCGATCATAAGTTCGACCGCGGGGGATAGAGGCGTATTGCTCTGGGATGACTCCTGGGAACGGTAATATCCATTTTCAAAAAGTCTTTTTTCCATATCTATGAACTCGGGGCTTGTCATTCTGGCATTGTAGAAAAGATCGACTGGATCCGATATACCCAGGTTCATGGAAGCATTGAATTTATTGGATTGTCCAATTATCCCTTTTTTACTCTTTATCACGATGACCCCATTCCCTGCCCGCGCTCCCCAGATTGCTGCAGCTGCAGCATCCTTGAGCACGGTGATACTCTGGACATCCTGGGGGTTTATATCAGAAATATCCCCTTCGTAGGGAAAATTGTCCAGGATCACCAATGGTTCGGAATTGGCGAACAGGGTGGATTTCCCACCTATGGAAATGCTCTGCCGCTGTAGGACGTCCAGCTTGTTGAATATCAATCCCGGGACCGCATCACGGAGCCTGGACAGGATATTCGGATCTGGGTTCTTATCCAGCTCGGCCCTGGAAACAACAGCTACGGATCCCGTGACATCCTTTTTGGAGAGCTCCTGGTACCCGGAACTGACCACAACCTCCTCCAGCTGCTCTACCAATGGTTCCAGTAATATGGTCAGATCTGTTCCATCCGCATCCGAAAAAACATGTTCCTTTGGATGGTGGGCAATATCTGTCACCCTGATCCTATCACCGGTCCGAACCCTCAGGTGGAATGCTCCAACGGAATCGGTCATAGTTCTTTTTCCGTTATGCAGGACAACGGCCTGTGGGATGGGAACGTGGCTGGATGCATCCAGTACGACTCCCCGTAGGAGTTGCTGGGAATTGGCGTTCTGGCACATACCCAGAAAAATAAGGAACAGGAATACTATTATATCTTTAGTTTTCATCTTGATCTTTTTTGGGGTTATCACTGATCACAAGGATCTGTAGGGGCCTTTTCTCCTTAATGAACCGGATTCCATATTCCCTCAGGGAATCATTGACCTTATTTATATCCGACATCTGGGTGGATAGTTCGATATCGATAAGATCCGGATACTGGAAATCCGCGATCAAAGGCTCCGTACTGGATTGCATGAAATAGTCCTTCATCATTGAAAAAAAACCGTTGAGGGAGATCCGCTCAAGCGAGATCCCGAACATATCAAATTTTGTGCGGGTGTTAAGTGACCTGGTCCGGTGGCCATCCAGCCTGTTTCTATCCATGATCTTCAGCACCCAACAGTCCATGTCCCTGATCTCTTCATGGGCGGTATATTGGGGAAAGATCCTGGCCAGATCCTGCTTCATGATCTCATAGAACCGGTCCCCTAGGGCAGGGCCGACCGAAAGTTCATAATTATAGACGTTCCCTGCCTCTATCCACTCCTTTGCATCGAGGCCCGAGTCCGTATGTATCAGCTTTGATCGATCGGCAACATCAAGAACCACCCGGTTCAGCTGGTAATAGGTGTTCCTCCCAGCACCGTAGGCCACCTGGTAGAACCATGGTATGTATATGTTCAGAAAGCTCAGCCTTCCTCCATTTTCACTTGGGATGATCCCTTTGGTACTACCATATCCCAAGGAGGGATTATACGGTCCGAAGACGGAATGGTATGCTATAAACTCCTTACCTCCACCATTCCCATCAACATAGAGAAGACCATTCTCATCATACCTATGTGTAATTGCCTTCTCCTTTTTTTTGAACTTTATTCCTTCCCAGTCATTCTCTAGCATCCTTTGAATATTTTCCCGGGTCAATTGGTCTGCCTCCAACGCTCCTTTATAGATCCCTTTATGTATGATCACATAATTTGGGATCAGCCTTGTTGGAAAGGTCCTGTGAAGGATACTGTCTCCCCATACGGTCCAGGATGGGCATAGACCCTGATCTGATGACTGTCTATCCAGAAATCCTTTTAGAGTTTCCCGATCTTCCCTGCTAACCAGAACAAACATCAATCGGTCCTTGTATTCCTGCTGGATCTCCATGTTCTTTGGTATGGCGGCAACACATGGTGCGCACCATGTGGCCCAGAAATCCAGGACCACAAGCTCAGTATTCGCGATTTCCCCCAGCGACATTCTGGAATTTCCGCTAGGATGGTTAACCAGGTCCACAGAAATGTTCCAGATTGGTTCCGGTAGGTGTGCACCTTCAGAGATCTCCAATCGCTGAATTTCCCCGTTCGCTTGATTTGAACGGATCTGCTGGGCATTTAACACATTTACAAAGCAGATTAACGTTGGTACTATTAGGGATAATTTCCACTTAATACATAGACGGGTTATGAGTCGAGTGAAAATAAATGGATATGAAAGCAAATGCATATATCTTAAATGCTTTCGAGCTGAATAAAAAAAATAAGTTTTCATAATTGGTAATATTTCCTTTGGACACTGTTCTGTTGATCAGAACGGCACCAAAGAATTTTAAGAAATAATAGTCGAAAGAAATTATTGATCTGTCCAGTTTAGGACTAAGACTAATATCATTCAGGAGGTGAGATCACCAACCTATTAAGGTCGTAGATCAGATATAATGAATCTGATCTGTACTGACAGAAAAGGCCGCTCCTTTGTCCCATGGTTGGGCGTGAGAAACTACGCGTCCACAAACCAAAGGAGGCCTCTCCTGAATTTTTTATAGGGAAATGTAAGTTTATAATATTCATTCAAATTGGTTCTAGGTTTCTCACGCCTGACCAATGAATGTTTAACAAAGATATTAATAATTAATTTTTATTCCAAATTTGGAATAACAAATTCGTTTTTTTAAATGTCTATTTGTTTATGCCTGAACAATACATTGACAAACAGATATTAGAATTAATTAGAAATAAACTCTGGGAGACTGCGAAAATAAAGGATATCACACTTGAAGATATTGAAGATAGAACTGGGTTTAGTTACAGTCAGGTATATAGAATAGTTAGAGGAAAAAATAACATTTCAGTTAGTGGTCTAATTGCAGTATGTAAAGCTTTAGAACTTCAGCCAAATGAATTATTTAATTTTGAAATAGATATGCCTAAGTATATTTCAACACGCAAAAAAAGAAGAAGCTAAGCTCTCAAACTTTTTATTTTCATTTTTGAATACTTAATCACCAATTTTTCTAATATTTCCACTTTATTTATTAACATTTGGAGATCAGATTTGTCTATAAAGAAATCTGATTTGTATCTAGCATCTATATAACTTTTTTGAAGAATATTAAATAATCTAATTTCTTCTGAGGTAGGTGGAAAACAAAACGCATTATTAATATCTTCTGAAATTGACTTTGTGTAGTTTCTATATTCTTTTATACTATGTGTTTTTGGTTTGTAACCCGTAAATATCAAACCTAATCCGGCAAATAACCTTTCTACTGTTTGATGTAGTAAAAACAACACCTCATTTAATTTATATCCCTTAGAAATAGAGGATTCAAAAATTAATTTTGCATGATCTAACATTCTACTCCCACTTTCCACCCAATTCTCGTAATAAAATTGAGCATTCTCAATTTGCTGTGGAATTGAAAGAGGGTTTGTAGAAATAAAACCTGTCCTAAACGTGTCATATAATAATATTCCATTCTTAATTATATCACTAAAAAAATATTGACCTCTTTCTAGCCCATAATTTATATGATCAATTTCATGGACCAAAGGATTTACAGGATGTTTAAATTTCCCTGTTCTATTTTCAATACGGTTTTTTATTTCAAATTCTTGAAGTTTAGATCCATTTGTTACAACTAAAAAATCAAAATCGCTTCGATAACTATAGGTTGCTCCTCCTTCTAGATATTCATCATCCACCCAGTCCCCTCTAGCAAAACTCCCGAATAAGATCACTTTTTCAGGTAAAGCCACATCCTTAATGATTTCAAGAATTTCCAAAATCTGTTCCCTTTTATCCAATGGTAAATGAGCTAATTTTTCCATGTTATAAATTTAATAATTAAAAAGATACCACATTTTGTAATAATTCCACAAAATGTTAAGAAAGTATAGGCGTCCTGCTATCTAATTTCAATATTAGAGCTATTCATAATTAATATTTTCGAAATGGGATGGCTGAAGGAGGGAAGTTAAATTTTAAGGAAAGTTTAATAAAACGGATATTAAACCATTTATGCAAATTATTTAAGATAATAAGGATTCCTTATCCATTCGAATTGAATAATAAAATATGCAGGTTTATAATTCCAATAAAAAGGTTGAGGCAAGATAAAAATTATTCCACTCCAAAAGTTATCACAAATACGAGATGGTCTGAATCGGCAGTAACCATATGAGAATCCTCCAATTTATGATCAAGATATTCAATGTGATTATATCCATATTCTTGCTGCAGGTCTTTTGAGATTATATTGATCTGACTTTGAAGGTATGATAGACCACCCTGCTCCAAGAATATATGGTTGGGTATAGTCATCCTAGCCGTGATGGTGTTTTTCATTCCAGAAATATAGGAATAATCCTGAATTAATGAAGTCAATAAATCGCAATATGACAATCGCGTAATTACAATTTATCAAAACACACATTTAATGTTCCGCACGAATGATTGGCTGAAAATTAAAATTGCAGATATCTATCGTTCAAAATAAAAAAAAATAAAACTACAAAGGATGGTTAGTGTTTACTATTAAAAAGACAATCTAATTTTAAAATTATGGCTACAACAAAAAAAAGTCCTACCAACGAAACAAAAGTTAAAGCAAAAGCAGATGCAGCAAAAGATCTTCAAGGCCTTTTTGAGGATGGCCTGAAAGATATCTATTGGGCAGAGAAGGCATTGGTGAAAGCTCTACCTAAAATGGAAAAAAATGCTACAGCTAAAGAATTGAAATCAGCGGTGCAATCCCATCTAGAAGAAACCAAGGAACACGTTTCCAGGTTGGAAGAAGTTTTTAAATCCATAGGTAAGAAGGCCTCGGCAGAAAAATGCGATGCAATGGCTGGTCTATTGGAGGAAAGTGAGGGAATAATGAAGGAAACTGAGGTGGGACCCGTTAGGGACGCAGGTATAATAGCTTCTTCACAGAAGGTTGAACATTACGAAATAGCTACTTATGGGACTTTGGCTGCATTTGCCAAGGTGCTAGGGCACAAGGAAGCAGTGAAATTACTTTTGGCCACACTAAAGGAGGAAAAAGCTTGCGATAAAAATCTCACGGCTTTGGCGGACACAAACCTTAACAGTAAAGCGGATTAAATAATCTATTCTATAATTATTCATCTCAGAACCACTCTTCGGAGTGGTTTTTTTATTTTTGGAATAAAAAATATTGGATTTACTACGTTGTAAAAATTTCCTTCAGATAAATATTTTGGGAACCATAGAATGTAATGAAATAGAGCCCCCGAAAAAGGGAAAATCCTGTTTAATGCTATCCATAGCAAATACTACCATGGGTCCCTAGCAGAATAAAAAAACGCTAATGTTTTCCGGCCCAGTAATAATTCGACCCTTATAACTCAAACAAACAAGCCTACGATCGAGTAATGTAGGCTTGCGAACCAATTTACCCAACGGCAGGGTGACTAATATTATCAGGTTAAAGCTAACCAAAAAAAATTAAATTACATGTTGTCTTTTGAAATTAGTCAAATGGAATTATTGGGAAGATATACTTTCAAAAAAAGATGGCACCATTGTACCATCTTGAAACAATTACTATAATTACAATGGAAAAGTCATCGATTATATATAGTACAACGGAAAATCCCAAAAGTTCAAAAAAATATAAAACAATTCCTTTTGGTTTTTGTATAATACACAACGTTAAATCATATCTAACTAAAACGTTAATTCTTCTGATAAAAATTATGGCTTTATACAAATGTGTTATGGAGTTATTAAATCTTGAACACGTTATCCTGAACAGGGTATATCACAATATGAGTTTACTTGATCTGGAGGTTTATCCGGAATTTAAACAATCTCTATCAAGGCTATTAAAGAAGTCCAAGATTGCATCAAAGAAAAAGGAGACAGATAAGTTGCTAAATTATCCATATGAATTTGAAATAACCCCATTGGGAAAAATACAATTGCTTTCTATACTCTAGGATCGGTACTTTACTATATCTTAGGGGAAACTGAGGATTTTGCCAAATATGCATGGAGCCGACGGATAATGATTTGATAAAGATTTCTCTATATACTCCTTTAAATAATCTCCCCTTGATCTCTAAAGAATATCTAGTGAGATTTATAATAATCTCATCGTTAAAATTCCATTCATTTTCTTCTCCGGAGTGTATTCTTATGTCAGGCAATTTTGTAGTCTATTTAATAGGAATTCCCGAGAGAACTTCAATGGTGGGCCGATTGCTTATTCCGATATCCATTAGGGATATGGACCGGATTAACTTCCTTTGGTCAACTGGCAGGATGGTGAACTGATAAAGGAAAATTTTATTGGAAACGATACCAGCTACCTTGGAAAATGTATGACCAATGATTTTAGAAAACATAACCACCGATATAAGTCAAAGGATTCTTTATGTACTTTGCATTGGGATTACAAAAAAACAACAAAAATATAATACCATTAAAATTCCTGCTGAAAGACGGAATTTACCATAGGATACGTGGTTTGCAAAACGTTCGAACGCCAAGATGGCCAGATGGGCCTCAGAAAGATACCTATCGGAGAGCAATAAACCAAACGGCCCGCTATAAACATAAATACAGAACCGAAAAAATATTACGGAATATCAATATTTATCTTTAGAATGACGAAAATAATTTCCGCTCCAGCCATATTTTGTTTACTTTTGTTGGAGGAAACAAATCTGGGACCTGATCTGGTTTCGGTAAGACCTCCAAAACCGGCCAATAATGGAAAATAACGAACAGAAGGAAAAAATGATCGATTTGATATCGATTGTATTTGTAATCGTTTTATTGATAATAATCATTTTGGTCATTCAGATTATTTCAAACCATCTAAACTCTACCGAGGACTATTTTTAACCTATTAATAGGTATCGTTTAAATCGAGGAATTAACTTAGATAAAGGATGTGGCTCAAGCGCACTGACCGGTTTTTCACGGATATGCTATGCCCCTCGATTACAATCAAGCACCTTTCAATAAATCCAAAAAGAGCATAAACAGAAGGTACACACACGAATAAGGGATCACTAATCATCTTTTCATCAAAGGAGGAGCTCTAAATTAGAAGAATTGTCCTCTGGAATGAAATAACAATCTTATGATCTATAAGGTCATGTATTATATAACTCCCTCATTTCCTTCACTATTTTTTGCATTTTATCAAATAAAATGGGTAATTTTCATTCACCTCGGTTACTTCAATCAGTCCATATCTCCCAAATTCCTCCTGTATTGTCTCTCTATCGTAAAAGAACATCGTTACTCCGCCAAACATTCCATAACGATCTTTGCTGATATATTTACCTTGACCGTATGTATGGGCTTCTTTCGTAATGGTAGTAAATACCATAAGCCCTCCTTGGATTAGTTGGTCATAGCAACCCGCTATTAGAGCGGCTCTTTCCTTACTGTTCAACAAATGAATTAACGCATGGCAAAATATACCATCATATTGGATGGTATCGAAAGGCATTTCAGTTACAGAACCGTGATGAATGACCATTCCGCTTCCGTAGTGTTTCCTTGCTAGATCAATAGCAGTTTGGGATATTTCTATGCCGGTCACATCTATTCCGATCTGTTTGAAAACTTGGGCATTTCGTCCGTAGCCGATACCGGGAATAAGCAAATTCCTCACACAATTTTCTTTAAAATAATCTCTGGTTATCAGAGCAGACCTGGCAGGTTCAAAGCCCCACATTTCCTGCTTATCAATAAAGTGTTCTTCCCAAAATTCTTTCATATCGTTGCTATAACTTTATGGTTTATTTACTATTATGTCCAACATCCGCCCATTTAAATTATATATTCCTAATTTAGGATTTTATCATCAATCCTTGAATAGCACCACTGCAAATATTTCATGAAAACGAATAATAACTTCACGGTGGATTAATACTTACCACAATGATAAAAAAAGGCATGAAAATATTTTTTTGGTATGGTGATAGAAAGCTGGAAAAAGTAGGTTTACCAAAAAGTTACTTTTAATCGTTAGAGATATACTAACTTAAAAAGACCGCTTGGGAGAAAAATGGAAAGTTCAGGTTATATGTAGGATTAAAGTAAATGGAAAGTATGCAGGATTCAGCACTTAGCTGAATATTCCCACAAAGAATCGGATTCCCTTATGAAAAAAACTTGTTATTTGACAAGCCTTACCTTTTTTAAAGCTTTTTTACCGAAGGGGTTCCGCATGGTATCCTGGTAAAAAAGTAAGGAAAAGGAAATCGCACAATGCAGATTTATGCCAATATATCTGACTAAAATATCAGCAATGTTATTTTAAAGAAATTGTAGAGATTTAACGGGTGGTTATTCTCTTTTTTGGACCTTCAAAATTATCCCGGAGACCGTCCAAAGAAATCGGCCGTTTTTTGGATCTCCTAAATCATTCCGAAAGACCTTTGAACGCCCTGTTAAGACTTCTTACTGTAATACCGAGATATGAAGCGATATCCTCTTTTGACATGTGCATGTCCTGTTTGGATAGTAGCTCCAAGAGTTTAGCCAAGCTATGCTCTATGGTATACAATTGTTGGAATGAAGCCCGACTTGCCGTATTGATTATACGTTCCGCAAAAGCATCTAGTAACAGATTGTTAAGTTTTATGTCATTCTTTATTAGTTCCGCAAAATATCCAGGAGATACAGCATAAACCGTTACGTCCGTCATTGCTTCGATATTGCAAAGACTAACGATTTTTCTGATAAATTCAATTTCGCCAATGATTTCGCCCTTGCCTAAAAACTCCAGTATATATTCTTTGCCGTTGTCTTCCGTAAAAAAGCATTTGACGACACCCTCTTTGATAAACATAACTTTAGTTGCCCTTTCATTTTGAAAGAACAACTTCTGCCCTTTGGAATATTGCTTTTCCATAATATTTTCCCTACGTTGCTGATTATCGTAAAGCTCTTTCACATACCCTAAAAAAGTTTGGTTAGTTCGCAACATATATCGGTCGGGACAAATGTCCTTTTTTTAGTTTTTCAGTTTGTTGATTTTTGCATTTCAATAATACAAAAGTAAATAAATGAAAGACAGTATAAAAACAATAGCATTCGACGGAGACGACACTTTATGGATGAACGAGCCATACTTTCAGGAAGCGGAAAAACAATTCTGCGAATTGCTTGAAAACTATCTGCCCCAGCATTCGGTATCGCAGGAACTGTTTAATACCGAAATGAAGAACCTGAGCCTCTATGGCTACGGAGTGAAAGGTTTTATGCTGTGTATGATGGAAACCGCTAGCCGTGTTTCCAACCGAACTGCTTCATTGGAACTGATTGATAAAATCATAGCCAATAGACAGGAACTTCTACAAAAACCTATCGAACTACTGCAGGGCGTGCCCAGAACGCTGGAACAGTTGAAAGGCAGGTTTAGGTTGATATTAGCCACCAAGGGTGATTTATTAGACCAGGAACGTAAACTGCAAAGATCTGGATTGGAGGACTATTTTGATCATATCGAAATAATGAGCGATAAAAAGGTGAGCGATTATCAAAAGCTGTTAAAAAATTTGGACTGCAGGCCGGAAAATTTCCTGATGTTGGGCAATTCCATTAAATCGGATATACTGCCTGTTCTGGAATTGGGCGGATACGGCGGACACATTCCCTACCATGTGACATGGACATACGAACAGCATGAACATAATTTGAAACACGTTAATTTTGTGGAACTGAAGAGCATTGACGGAATCCTGAACTATTTGTAGATATGAAAACATTGATTGACATTGAACAGTGGAACAGAAAGGAACATTTCCTATTCTTTTCCCAATTTGAAGAACCGTTTTTTGGCGCAACGGTTAACATTGACTGCACACAGGCATATAAAACCGCCAAAGAAAAGGGAAATTCCTTTTTTCTATACTATTTATTCAGAGCATTAAGGGCCGCCAACGAAATAGAAAATTTCCGTTACAGGATCCACGACAGGCAGGTGTATCTCTTTGACAGTATAGATGCATCGCCTACCATCAACCGACCAAATGGCACTTTTGGCTTTGCCTATATGGATTACTACAAGGACGAAATCGATTTTTATGCAGCAGCACTTAAAGAGATTGAACGAGTACAGCAGTCCAACAATTTAATCCCTGCTGTTTCTGGCGAAGGTGTCATCCACTTTTCGGCCATTCCATGGATAGACTTCACAGCCCTCTCCCACGCCAGAAGTTTCTCCTACCCTGACAGTTCGCCGAAAATTTCCTTTGGAAAAGTAACAGAGGATAACGGACGAAAAACAATGCCTGTTTCCATTCATGGACATCACGGATTGATGGATGGCAACCACATAGGGCTTTTTGTGGAAAGGGTCCAGGAATTATGGAATGAAGAATAGATCCGGTTTATAACTCTATAGTGAAAAGACTGTAGACAAACCACGGCCCACTCTAATTTGTGGGCCGTTTCTTTACTGGCCCGATATAAAGCTCAGGAGGATGCCTTGGCTGAAAGTTCCAGACAAGCTTATGCACGTATCTCTTGTCGAAGGGTATATGACATTATTCTTGTAAAGAAAGATGAATCTATAGGTTTGAAAATGATCCGATATTCTATTCCACCAAAATCCCCCTATACAAACCCAGGAAATAAAAATCAGATATACTTTCCAACGGTGTATTATTCCATTGGACCCATTGCCGATTTTATATATGTATTCCAGATTTGGAATCTGATCCTGAAATTAGACCGTTGTAACTCAGATGCTGAAATGGAACCTTCAAACCCACATGACATCCTTGATCAGATCCGGGATTTGGATCTGGTGGATTACCTTGCCAGTTGTGGAATATCTCCACAGAGGATCAGGGGAAATGATTTTTGGTATCTCTCACCACTACGCCATGAAACCGAAGCGTCCTTCAAGATCAACAGGAAATTGAACCGTTGGTATGATTATGGAATCGGAAAAGGTGGCAATCTCATTGATTTTGCTATCATCCATCAGGGCACGAGCATTAAAGAACTCATAAAAAACATTTCCGGCTCAGGTAATTTACGCCCGCATCGGATAGCTTTTCCCGAGACACAGCACCATGCTGATCATAAAATGGAAATCATTGGTAACGTATCTCTACGTTCAGATAGTTTAATGAGGTATATCCAGGAAAGAAGGGTATCGATTTCGATCGCTGATGAATATTGTAGGGAGATAACCTTTAGGGTACGCGACAGATCCTATCTCGGAATTGGATTCGCCAATGACCATGGCGGTCTCGAACTCAGGAATCCGTATTTCAAGGGAAGTAGTTCTCCAAAGGATATCACCAGTATATTATCAGGTAACAAAGAGGTCATGGTGTTCGAAGGATTCATGGATTTCCTGACATTTCGGACACTGAACCGTGGAATAGGCCCAGATTCAGTAGATTTCGTTGTACTCAACGGTATTTCCCTATTTGGGAGGGCTTTACCGAAGTTCAAAGCCCATGAAAAAGTCTCCCTTTTTCTAGATAATGATCCTCCTGGAAAGAACCTTACCCAATATGCTGTCTCCCTTGACCCTAAGTTCAATGACCAGAGCGGGCTTTATGATGGACATAAGGACCTGAATGATTGGGCGAGCAAAATCGGTCTAAAACCATACAGAACAACCAGAAGATTGATCCACAGGCAATAAATATCAGTTATGAAAAATGAGAAGAATTTAAGGACAAAGAGACTGCTACTTTATTTTACACATGAGGAATTCATGAAGATCAAGAATAGACAACAAAACTCAACCTGTCCAAATATGGGAGTTTACTTCAGAAAACTGCTTTTTTCCAACCGGATCGTTTCCACATATAGGAACCGATCCCAGGATGATATCCTACATGAGGTCTCCCAGGTGCGAAAGAACCTAGAACTGCTGTATGTGCGGATCGGTCAAACAGAAGTGGAGGACACCATAGGAATCCTTCAAATCCTGAGAGAAGAACTATTTTCCCTTGATTCGGCTGTTGAGAAAATGTTGGAGGTATGGTAGCATTGATATACGAATTAAAGGGAACAACGGAGATCCTATTATATAATGAAAAAAAAGTGGCATTGGATAGGGCGGACTATATCCTAGCGGGAAATTTTCCCTTAGGAACGCAATCGCTTGATCTGGGATTAAAGAATAAATACCTGGCCAGACGATGTTCCCTCAATGAGAATGTGCTGTTACCGGCTGTACATATCATCCTGAATTTCCATCCAAGTGATCTTTCCAGAATTGACCAGCACCAGCTGGCCATCTGCTGGAAATTCATGGAAGCCGTAGGATTTGGAAAACAACCATACCTCGCATATAGACATCGAGACACCCAGAATCCCCATATACATATTGTAACAACCAATATACTGGCAAATGGTAGAAGGATAAGAATGCATAGGATAGGTCTGCTAAAATCAGATCCTGCACAGAGGGAAATTGAACGGATCTTTGGACTTGTAAGGGCAAAGCAGACAACACCCCTCATTCGGCAATCAGACACCAATAACATCCAGGAATTGGATTACGGAAAAGTTCCAACAAAACTATCCATTGAACGTACCACTGCCCATCTGATGGAAAGATATAGCTTTGGCGACCTTCGTGAATGGAACACACTGCTCAAGACCTTTGGCATAAAGTGCAGTTTGCTCCAACCATCCGAAAAAAGGTCCTCTACCGGCCTTCTATATTTCATAACCAACAGAAATGGTGTCTCCCTGAGCGTAGGCATTCCCGCATCAAGACTTAAAAACCGACCAACACTGGCTTCACTGGAGGAAATATTCCGTGCCCATGGAGAGCAGGTAGGATCATCGCTGAGCAGGATCAGAGTAGTTCTTGGAGAGCAGGCACTGTTGCCTGAAAACGACAGGAAAATAGAAGATGCTCTTCTTCAACAAGGGATCCAGCTGATTAATAATGCAGCAACCCCAACGGATACGATATTCATAGACCACCTACAATGCTGTACTATTAGCATATCACGTTTGCAGCAGCCGTTCCTAAGGGACATCATAATAAAAGGAATTCCATCTCAATGTACCGCCCAAAAGCAATCCAATAGGGAACGGACTCTACGAATTCACGGACCAAAAAGGTGAAGTAACCGTTTCGTCCCCGTTCCCCGCTTAAAATACATATTCCGAGATTCGGGAAAATATTGCTAATTTTGTAAGAAATTAAAAGTAGATGGAAACAGGCGAAAAGATCAATATTTTGTATGTGGATGATGAAGAAAACAATCTATTCTCCTTCAAGGCCAGCTTTCGGCTTAAATATAATGTTTTCACCGCCTTGAATGGCCCTGATGCAATGGATATAATTTCCAAGAATGAAATCCACATCATTATCACCGATCAGCGAATGCCGGGGATGACTGGAGTGGAGTTCCTTGAAAAGGTGATCGAACTGGACCCCAGTCCTATGAGGATACTCCTTACAGGTTATACGGATATGACCGCGGTGGTCGATGCAATCAATAAAGGTAAGGTATTCCACTACCTGAACAAGCCCTGGACCGAGAGCGAAATAGATGGGATCATTTCCAAGGCCTTCCAGATCTACCTGAACAAGAAGGAGATAATCGAACAGAACTCCAGGCTGGAACTTTCCAATGAACAGCTTGAATTCCTATTAAGGCAGAAACTCCTGTCCTAGGAATCTCCTAGCAATCACTTGGTGGGAATAATGACCTTGAAGGTTGCCCCCATCCCAAGCTCTGAATCCACTAGGATCTCACCTGAGAGCTTCTGGATCGCGCTCTTAACATTATACAATCCAAATCCCATTCCATGCGCCTGGTCGCTTGCACGCTGGAATAGATTGAAAATAATCTGTTGGCTCTCCTTTGGGATCCCGATCCCGTTATCCATGACCTCCAGAACCGCATGATCGGGATGGGTGACCACGGACAGAAATATGCTCTTGTTCTTCTCGGTTTCCTTCTGGTACTTGATGGCATTGGAAACCAGGTTGTGGATGATGAGTTCGATGATCGATCTATCATTTATGAAGGCATAGACCTGGTCGACACGCGTATCAAGATTTACACCACTCCCATTTGCATAGACCTTATAGAAATCCGTTAAATCATCAAATACTTCCTGGAAATCAATTTTTGACAGGTTCAGCCCCCCTCTCCGCAAGAGGTAATAGTCCCTTAGACTGTCGATATAGTCCTCCAATTTGACCAATGACTTGCTCATGAGCTTTAGTATTTCGTGCAATTGGTCCACACTGTTGAACTCAAGGGCAAGTTTTATGGCGCTCATCATCCCTGCCAATGGATCCTTCAGGTCATGACTGACGCTGTAAGAGAATTTATCGAGTTCATCATATGCCTTGACCAGTTCCTGGTTCCTCTGGTCAAGCAGTGTATTTGCGAGATAGTACCTATTTGCCTCTTCAATGCATGAAAGAAGTTCTCCCTCGTTCCAGGGTTTGCCCATGAAACGGAAAACATGTCCCCTGTTGATGGAATCCAAGACGATCTGGGGATCTGCGTATGCTGTTAGGAGGATCCGAACAGGTCGCGGGAAATCAACCTGGATCCTCTCAAAGAATTCCACACCCTGCTCTCCAGGCATCTTCTGGTCACAGAAGATGATCCTGATATTGGGATTCATGGTGAGCAGATTGAGTGCCTCTGTGGTATTATCGGTAATGTGGACATTGTATCTAAGCCTTAAGAGTGCCTTGAAGGAATACAGGTTGGCCTGTTCATCGTCTATGTATAATATATCAAATTTCTTTTCCATTGTTAACACTTTTTAATGAATTACCGCTCAAATGCCTAATTGTTCTGTCTGACCGGAAGAATGATTATAAATGTAGTCCCCTCACCCTGAACTGACTCAACGAGGATCTTTCCGTTATGGCGCTCAATCGTCTTGTAGGCAATGGACATTCCCAGACCTGTACCCTCGCCAACTTCCTTGGTAGTAAAAAACGGGTCGAATATCCTGTTCATGATCTCCTTTGGGATCCCAGTTCCGTTATCCTGGAACCGGATTTCTACCTCACCGTTTTCCTCGATCAGACGGACCTGGATGGTTATCCTGGCACCAAAGGATTCACCGAACTTTTCACTAAGGGCATGTATGGAATTAGTAAGGATGTTCATGAAAACCTGGTTGAGCTTTCCCGGGAAGCACTCGATGAGGGGGATTTCCTGGAATTCCTTTTGGACCTGGATAGATTCCCTGATCATGGTATTTAGGATTACCAGAGTGGACTCGATCCCCTGGATTATATCAGCGAACTTCAGCGAATCCTCATCAACACGCGAAAAGACCCTCAGGCTCTTGACGATCTCCGAGGTCCTCTCCGCCCCATCCTGGACACCCTTTAGCAAAAAGTGGATCTCCTGTTTGAGGTAGGGAATATCCTGGTCCGATTTGGCAAGCTCGATCAAGCCCTTTTTCTGTTCCGTTCCCAGACCATCGGAGATCGCTATATCCTCCAACCTCTCCAAGAGTTCCCAGAGTATTTCAATGTCCCTTCTTAAAGGGGTTATACTGGATGTCACAAAATTGATCGGGTTGTTTATTTCATGAGCTACCCCCGCGGTAAGCTGTCCCAGGGATGCCATTTTCTCCGATTCCACCAATTGAGCCTGAGTCTCACGAAGATCGACCAGCGTTTTATTGAGCGATTCATTTGACATCTGAAGTTCATGGGTACGTTTCTGAACCTGATCTTCCAGGATCATATTCTGTTCCATGATCAGCCTTTGGTTCTCGCGGGAGATTTCCAGCTCACGTAGTTTGGCTGCAATGAGCTCCTTTCGATAACTGTTGATCTTATCGGCAAGAGCAAACGACAGGATCAGCGCCTCGATTATAGATCCGATCTGAATGGCCCGTGTAGTAAAGACATTTGTCGGAAGAATCTGATAATCCTTTAGAATGAAAACCAGAACTGAGATGATAAAAACATACCAGGCGAACAGGAACAACCTAGTCTGTCTTCCTCCATTCTTTCTCAAAATGGAGGCCATCAACAGTACGATTATTCCACCCACTCCGGCGATCATGTTCACGGCCTTGTAGGATAAGGATATATAACCCATCAATAATAGGACCATCGATAGGAGATAACCCAACAAAAATATGTTCAACAAGGAATTGAAATGCTTTGTTCTTGTGGAGGTCTGGAGGAAGGTCTTAACGAAATTTATGGTCGCAATTCCCGACATAGCACCCCCGAATGTCAGTACCCTGGAATTGATCCATTCATTGCCCACCTGGAATATCCGCTCGAAAAGGCCAAGTATGGCTAGTTGAGCGAACATCACCCAGAACACATAGCCAACATAGCTGAGGTAGTTCCTGTCTTTGGTCGATATGTATATGAAGCCGTTATAGAAGATAAGGGAGAGCATCAGACCAAAATATATGGCCGAGAGGGTATCCTCCTGCTGGAGGAAACGGAAAAGCCCAGTAAGCGAATGAAGAGAAACGGGTACAGTCAGCTGTGTGCTACTGGTCAGCTGCAGGTAACAGATGGCCCTTTCTCCCTTTTTCAGGTGCAGATCGAAAAGAAAGAACTGATGCTTGAACTTCCTCCTGTTCAAGGGCTCTCCCAGAAAGTAGACCGTGCTGTCGGTTCCGCTAGGTCCTACACGATAAAATTTCACCCGGTCTATATTAGGCATGGAAAGGTCCAACATCAGGTTCTCCTTATCGGATTCATTGAGTATCTCCAATTTTATCCAATGGACACCCCGGTCGATACCGAGATTTGGGACCTCGATACGGCTCTGTTCGAAAAGCTCCGGCCTGGAAAGAACTTCGCGTAATTCAAGTTGGTCCGACTCCTGGGAATAAATTTGCAGTTTCTTCCCCAAGTAAAGGATATCCTCGCCCTTGTAACGTATAATGTTGTCCCCTGCCAGGATTTTGGCCGAAATGGATAACAGAACAAGGCAAAGGAAAAAGGGACGGAACTTTCGCATTTGTTATTTTTTAATATGGTTTACCGGTCAAAAGTTCATGAAGGTCAAAATATTGCCTTCCTGAAGCAAGAGCCTCACCCAACAACAGCTTTCTTGCGGTCCAACAGCAAAGGGCTGCCCCCAACATGACCTCGGAGGCCAACTGTGGCCAAGATTTTAGCCTTGAACCCAACATCGGAAGGGATTCCTGCATCCGCGGAGAGATTTTCCGCGGATCAACGATCTTCATCAGTATCTCCAAACGTTTGGCAGGGTCGATTTTCTCCGGATCCCCAATATCCGTTCCCTCCAATAAACCGTGGAAGATCGGGCGGCCCGGTTCCAGATCGAACCTTTCTATATCCAACATCCCCCTATCATTTGTCTCCATGATGACAGGTACACCCAAATCCCTCGCCATCATACGGCTTTCGATCTTCACCTGCAATCCATCACAGACTTCCACCAATAGATCCAATGGTGATCCTCCGCCGAAGAAATCCGTATAATTGTCCTTTCCCACCCCTAAAGGGAAGATCTCCACTTCAAGGTAAGGATCTATCTGGGCGATCTCTCGGGCGGCCAGGACAACTTTCGGCATCCCTAGATCCATCACCCCGGATTTCAAACGGTTCATATTGCTCAGATCCAGTGTATCGAAATCTGCCAGTTTAAGCCTCCCGCAAGTCCTTTCCATCGCTATCGTCTGTGCGATAGCTGCTCCAACAGACAGACCAATAATGCCGATTGTCTTTCCCCTTAAAAGTTGTTGTTCCTCCGATCGGATCTTCAGTTGGTTACGGTTGGTCCTGACCTCTATGAATTCCTCCTCAGAAAGAATGTGCACTAGGCTACGCCTCCAGGGATAATACACCCATAGGCCAAATTCTTCAATTGGAATTCCTTTTAGAACGGAATGGAGAAAATCACTGAAACCAGAAAGCTCCCCATCAGATGGAAATCGGCACAGATAGAGGTCCACCAACTGGCTCTGTATCTGATCGTATTCCTGATCGATGTGGCCGTCCATCCGCAGCATATTGAGCTTCAGTAGGTCACTGGGGTTAGACAGATCGTAAAAACTGGGGCGGTATTGCCACTCCCGGTTCGGGAAATCAGGTTCTTTCATACTATAGGATTATGATTTTATCAGGATCGTTCTCTTTTGTTATGCTGCGGGGACCATTGGACATCTGTATGATCCGATTCAGGTCCCATCCCTCCAGATCATTAAGGCCAAGATCGTAATGTATCTCTATCTCCTTTGAGCGAAGGGTCTCAATCCTTGCTCCGACCCCCATTTGCCGCAGGTCCAGAATGGCCTGACGATCCAGTTCACTGGCTTGGGAGAGCTCCTCAACATCATCAAGGACCATGGTTGTTGCCAAGAGGTCCAATTTAGGATAATAGAAGGTGCCATTGTTACCCACACCCGTCTCCTGCCGGTAACCGACAGCCTTCGTAAGGTTTATGGTGTATGGCGCGCAGAGCGCAAAAAGTGACTTTAACCCAATCTTCGGTGCAATGGCAATTGCTGCTCTGGTCAAAAATATACTTCCGATACCATAGCCTGCAATCTCCCGGGAATTCCACAGTCCACATCCCTCACCCGTGCCGGACTGGGCATGGGCCCAAACTAGATCAAAAATCTTGGGATCCATCATTCCCGTCGCCTCTTCTATGGGAAGGGCCTGTGTTCCGCCAGCCACATGGATCCGGGCACCCCCATAAACGAAATTGCCATCAAGGGATTCAACTATCAGTACGAAAGCTGCGGGATTGAACATCCAATCATCTTTTGAGGAAGTGACCTTTTTGACTCCAATGGCAGTCAGAACGTGTTCATGCCCCTTGATGAACCTTCTGCACGTTTCAGGATCATCGATCGCGCGAAATGCCCTAAGTCTGACCGTAGGTCGATTGTTATTGAGTATAAGAGACACAATTGATTCAATTTTGAAATAGCCAAAATATGGAAAATATTCGATAGTCGGATAGATGTTAAAACATTTTAGTTTCAAAAAAGAACCTGGGAAAACCGGAATGCCCATGATCCGAAGATTTCGGGTTAAATCCAAAAAAGTGGTCCAGGCAGCATACATGTCAGCTTATCCTAAAGTCTATGGTCAATTACCCCTCTTTCTAGGCACATGGATATAGCTATTTTTTTAGGGGTATATTTCCTGAATGATTCTACACTTAACTTTATTGAGCATCTGATTTCATAGGGAGTTCATATGCAGCAGTTAAAACAGGACATATCATGAATACCGGAGAGAATATCCAGGGCCTTCGAAAAGTGGGCGATCTGAGCCGAAGTATTTCAGTAGTACTTCTGATGCTCCATTATTACGTTCTGTTCTATCCAGAACTGCTAGGTACCGGTCTGACCAATAGATTTTCCGACAGGCTCTTGGCCAGTTTATACAAAACAGGATTTCTGGATGTTCCGGTCATAAAATCTGCGATTATATTCTTTCTGGTACTTTCCCTATTGGGGGTCAAAGGCAAAAAGGATAAGAGCCGCAAAAGCCACATTGCCCTGTCCATCTCCTTGATAGGATGTTCATTCTACCTGTTTGGTCATATGGCTCTTGCGGTAACCGGGAACCTTTTTCTTTCGCTGATCTGCTATACCACCATTAATTCACTAGGATACCTTCTCCTTATTGTCGGTATGACCCAATTTGCCAGGATCATCCATCTGGAAATGGGTATTCAGGATATCTTTAATTCAATCAACCAGACCTTCCCCCAGCAACAGGTCCTTTTGAAGAATGAATATTCGATCAATCTGCCGACTGAATTCCCCCTTGGAAGTAAAAGGAAGAATGGGTGGATCAACATTATCAATCCGTTCCGGGCAATCCTGGTACTTGGAAACCCTGGATCAGGAAAATCCTATTATGTCATAAGACATATCATTTCTCAACATATCCAAAAAGGGTTCACCATGTTCGTATACGACTTCAAATATGACGACCTTAGCCGGATCGCCTACCACCATTGGAAGAAAAACCGCAGCGGTTCAACGAAATCCACATCATTCTTCAGGATCGATTTCGATGATCTCCAAAGGACGCACCGATGTAACCCTCTGGAACCTTCGGCCATGAAGGACATTACCGATGCTGCCGAATCGGCAAGAACGATTCTCCTGGGGCTCAACAGGGATTGGATTAAACGTCAGGGCGATTTCTTTGTGGAATCAGCGATCAACCTCCTGACTGCAGTCATATGGTATCTCAGGATATATGATGAGGGGACCTATTGTACCCTCCCCCATGTCATCGAACTCATGCAACAGGACTATGACCGGCTCTTCTCAATTCTGAGGAGCCAGCCAGAGATCCAGGTCCTGGTGAACCCTTTTGTCAACGCTTATTTGAATGATGCCATGGAGCAGCTCGAGGGACAGGTAGCATCGGCAAAGATCGCCCTTGCCCGAATTTCCTCGCCCCAGATCTACTATGTTCTCTCAGGTAACGATTTTGACCTTGACATCAACAATCCGGACAATCCGAAGATAATTTGTATGGGAAACAATCCCCAAAAGATACAGACCTATGGTGCCGTGCTTTCGCTCTATGTGAACCGTTTGATCAAACAGGTCAATAGAAAAGGTGTGCTCAAAAGTAGCCTGGTGTTCGATGAATTCCCAACGATCTATCTAAACAACATAGACAGTCTGATCGCTACTGCCCGGAGCAACCGGGTATCCACGACACTTTGCGTACAGGATATCAGTCAATTAAGAAAAGATTATGGCAGGGATCTCGCTGATGTCATATTGAACATCGTGGGAAATGTAATATCAGGTCAGGTTTCAGGTGAGACCGCAAAACAGCTATCGGACCGTTTCGGGCGGATCGTCCAGCCCAAAAGGAGTATTTCGGTCAATTCCAATGACACCTCCGTCAACCATTCAACACAATTGGATACGGCCATCCCTGCATCGGTCATCTCCTCCCTATCCGCCGGAGAATTCGTAGGTCTTGTCGCTGATGATCCAAAGAACCCGGTTGAACTGAAATCATTCCATGCCAGGATCATCAATGACCATCGCTCACTGCAACTCGAGGAACAGGAGTATTCCCCCGCTGAGCAGATTGGAAACCTACAGGAGAAATATGTCCATGATAATTACAGGTTAGTAAAATCCGAGGTATCCGATCTGGTCATATCGGAAATGGACAGGCTATTGTCCGATCCTTCCCTCAGGCACCTGGTCGTTTCAAAAAAATGATTTGTCCAATCTTCCTTATCATCCCTGGAAATTCATGCTATAACAAATGTAGGAGTGGACCAAGGTAAACCTTACAATTGATTGGAAGGATTGTAGCCCACAAGATGGAACTTCTAAACGAATCCCCTAAGAGAGAGTGCTTCATCCTCTTTAGCCCTCATCCGGGATTTATCTCCCTTGTCCTTATCCTGATAGCCGCAGAGGTGGAGGATCCCATGGATCAGCACGCGATGGAGTTCATCGGTCTGGCTTACCCCAAATTTTATCGCGTTCTCTCGCGTCCTGTCCACGGAGATAAAAACATCTCCCGCAATGGTATCCCCATCCTGGGAAGAATCAAAGGTTACAATATCCGTATAGGTATCATGGGCCAGATATTGCCTGTTGATCTCCAGAAGGTAGGCATCAGAGCAGAACACGAAGCTCAGTTCACCAATGCGCCTAAAACCTTCCTGCTTGATTACCGCAGCGATCCATTCCCTTATCTTCTTTTTATTTTTTATGGAAAAATCTATATCCTCCGAGAAAAAATGAATATCCTTTAATGCCATTATGATGATTTACTTTGCATGTAAGATTGCAGAATAATGGTGGCAGAAATACTGTCCACAAGACCTTTATCATGTAGTCTCCTTTTAAGACCAGATTCGGTGATTGTCCGCTGGGCAATTTTTGAAGTAAACCGCTCGTCAACTTCGACCACAGGGATATTGGGGAAACGCTTCCGTAATTTACGTATGAAGCCGCGAACATGTTGGGCAGACTGCGATTCAGTCCCGTCCATCTGCCTGGGGCTTCCCACGACAAACGTTACCACTTCTTCCGTCTTAAAATATTCCGTCAGAAAATCCCATATCGCATCTGGGTGAAGGGTCTTTAGGGACGTTGCGATCAATTGCAAGGGATCGGTAACCGCTATCCCCAGTCTCTTGGTCCCATAATCAAAGGCCATTATTCGCATATCTTTACTTTTAGGACAAAAATACACATTGTTGGCCCTTTGCCAATGAAGGTTGCCATATTTTTTTCAAATACTCCAAAGTGACAAACCAACCAATCAATTACTTGACCACAACAGTATATCTACATAAAACGGACCTGTCCTACATAGTGATTCCCCATTTGGAACCGGCAAATTCAAACGATTCCAAATTCCCCAATGGCCTGATTTCCTGATTGGGATTCTTGAAAAAGCCACATAGAGCTTCCGAGCTGGTATTCTAGGTTACCATTTCTTATCTGGCAGAAATAGCCACAAAGCTAAATTTAAGACACTTCCAATCCTTGGGAAATCTCCCTAAATCGCAGATAAAATTAAACTAATCCAGTCTTGTGGCTGTTCTTTAATAAAACGTATTATGGAGCATAAGATACCAGCCCATCACGAAGGCAAAAAGATGGACATTGTGGAATCCGTAGATTTTCAAAATGAAACCATTGCAAAAGAATTTTTCTCAGAGGCAAAGGCTCGATTACTCAGCATCAACAAATGGTTTCAAGTTGCTGAACTGCCCGCTTCAAGTTTTGAGCATCTGGATGCTTTCGGACAACACAGTAATGAAGAGCCGCAAGAAGGAGATTTTATAAAAATTGATATTCCAGGTCCTGGCCTAAAGAGTACAGGAGGGTACGACTATGTGCAAATCGAACAGATAAGTGTAACTTTTGGGATTGACCAGGATCTTATTACTTTAACTGTCCGTCCGAGCTCACAACCCAATGTCGAAGATGACCATGAAACCAAACATTTCTTTAAAAACTTGGCAACTTCCACGTTCCAAGTAAGAAGGGTGGGCAATACCGTAACCGCTAATTATTATGGTCGAAACGAGCTGATGAATCTGCGATTAGATTCATTTATGGACAGGATAAGGAACCTGTTTGTAGCTCTTGGAGCAAAGTTGGGTGCCTCTTCTGTACAATGGGAGGCTTTGGTAAAGGGAATTATAAAGACCTAAATATATTATTTACAAAATAAACCTATTTCCATGCCCCTATCGTACCGAGTAAACTTGGTATAGTCATGATTTATTGTTAACTTAAACTGGGAAATTCGCAGAACAAGGCCATTATAGGGTGGGCCCTGACCAATATGTCCATTCGGTTGCGCATTTTTTTTCAGACTGAATAGCCGATCCTGACCTACTTCCTTGTTCCCATTACCCAAAAGAATGGTCAATTCAGTGAAGTGACGTAAATTCGGTAGTTGATCGCCGTGTACGACCTTGTGCTTAAACCAGTTAACAAAGATATGGATAAAATGGATTTTCGGTTCGACATCGCTTTCCTGCGAGGGATGGCCATCATCGCTGTGGTACTGTACCATCTACATTTACCATATTTTAAGAACGGCTATCTAGGCGTAGACATCTTTTTTGTTATCTCTGGGTACCAATTCTTTCATTTGCTACTAAGAGACATTCCAAATGGAATGATCAGACGCTTGAGCTCATTCTAAGGGGTGGAAACTTCTCGTTTTACGACCCCGGGAATCCCGATATTGAGATCCCCTTTTCTAGGATCAATCGTCCTCACGGCTATCTAATTCTTTTTATAGGAATATTAGAGTAGCCCCAATGAAAGCAATCAGCTTCCCATTCACACAAATCAACAGGAAATATCTACCCTTATAGTAAGTCTAAAGAGAGAGATGGCTAGATAGGAATTGGGAAGAATAGTAAATTTTCAACAAAGAAATCTAAAAATAATCTGTTTACTTTATCCTAACTTCGTAAAGCTTGGTCCAATCCTTTCCAGTTACCAATAGAGTTTTCGAATCAGCCCTATAAGCTACCCCATTCATTTCATTGCCTGTCGAAGCGCGTTTGCCATCATATAAACCAACAAAATTCACTTTTCCTTCCACTATACCGGTTTTCGGGTCAATGATCACCATGATATCCCTGTCTGCATGGTAAAGATTCGCATATACCTTACCATCGACAAACTCCAGTTCATTGATGCTATCAACCGGGCCATAATCATCATAGATCACGATGGAACCTGTTTCCTTCAAGGTAGTAGGATCCAAAAAGAACAACTTATTCGTACCGTCCGATTTGATGAAACGTTGCCCATCATAGGTCAAACCCCAACCTTCCTTACTCTCCCCATAGGCAAAAGTACTCAATTGCTTAAAGCTGGATTTATCGAACACCAACCCTTTCATCTCTTCCCAGGTCAGCATGTAGATTCTATTTCCTACCACGGTCATCCCTTCTCCGAAACTCTCCGAAGGAAGATCATGTTTCTGCAATACTTTTCCCGAAGTAAGATCCACTTTACGTAGGGAAGAACGTCCCTGCATTCCAGTTGATTCGTACAATACCCCGTTATCGTAATATAGCCCTTGGGTAAAGGCTGTTGAATCATGTGGAAAGGTATTGACCACTTCAAATACATAGTTCTTAGGTGTAGGTGGAACGATCAATAATTCACTATAGGCCATATCCTCTTTTCCGCCTGAATAGATCTTAGCTGTCAATTGTTTATTTCCATAACCAATCTCATTGGAATCAAATACCACGGTAGACGTATCCGATTTACGTTCGAATACTTCACCATCGATCGCATAGACCACTGAATCCAGACTGGCATCTGTAAAGTTCAATTTCACCTGAACTTTATCTCCTTTCAACACCTTACTACCAGTGACCGGATTTACAAATTCCAGTTCTCCTTTTTGTGATTTACAGCTCATGACCAACAAAAAAGGTGTCATCAAAAGGCTTAAACCCGATAATTTCGTGCTCATTTTCATATTAATATTTCCAAAATGCGTCTCGTATATAGTTTACTTTATTCTCAATAAATGTGACCTGATCAAAACGGATTTCCCCTTCAAAGCCGGAGATCCGTAGATAGGCCAGCGCTGCCCTGCTCAATCGTTGTATCTTCTCCTTGCTTAAGATCTTATGGATTTCCACAAACTCTCCCTTTCCCCGTAACTTGACTTCCACAAAGACAAGTACCTTTCCATCCATGCCGATCAGGTCAAGTTCCAGGTGCTTAAATCGCCAATTCGTCTCCAACACCTTCAGTCCTTGCCTCTCTAAGAATAACCGTGCCATTTCTTCGCCTCTCTTTCCTAAATCCGACACGTCATATCCTCCAGAAATTATTTAACCACCGTATTCCCCAGTAAGCTCCCCAACAATTTCTCTCCTTCCTTCAGCATCTGGTATTTTGTCAACAGCATGGATATCTCGTCAGCATCCTGCACCGTTTTCAATTCTTCCCGAATCTGATGAATTTGCTGTTCAATTTTATTCTTTTTCAACCGGAAAATCAACTGATTCACCAAATCTTTTAGTTGATCTTTCTCCTCAGGCACAAAAATCTTGCGCTTATCATCATTCCAATTCGGTGAAATATCGTACCTATTGGCCAAGGAATCCACAGCCAAGGCAGATACTTCCACATTTTCATGGGCGAAGAAAAACTTCGCTTCAGGCACCTGGTATTTTTCCGCTTGTTTTTTAAATTCTTCGACAATGAGCTTACAGGCTGGATCCACTAGCTCCACATCACTCAGACTTGCCAACAGAAATGGTGCAACCGGCACATCGCCATTGCCTTCCCAGGTAACCAGTTCCCGACCATAATTCAACAGTACGCGAACAAATTCCCTTTCCATGAGGAGCTCGGAAGAAATAACCTTCGGTTTTGAAACTTCCGGTAAAGCGATTCCTTCTGCCTGCATGGCCGCCAACATTTCTGCCGGAATAAATTCATCCAGATCAGGGGCTGAAGCTGCGGCAGCTTGGTTAGCGGCCTGATTAGCCTCCTTCCTATCCTTTGCCTTCGCTGTATCGATCCGAATCTTATTGAGTTCGCTCAACAATACCCTTTCCTCGATATCCAACAAGGTACTACATTGTTTCAGATAGACAGACACCTTGATCTCATCGGGAATCAAAGCGATACTCTGCACCACTTCCCGGATCACTTCTGCACGCTTGATCGGATCCCCACCGGTATCCTTCAATAATATATTCGTTTTATAGAAAACAAAATCTTCCTTATGTTTGCTCAGGTATTCCTTGAATGCACTGGCGCCGAAGGTCTTTATATACGAATCGGGGTCATTGCCATCCGGGAACAACAAAACCTTTACATTCAAGCCTTCCTCCAACAACATATCCGTTCCTCGCAAGGAAGCCTTGATTCCTGCCGCATCCCCGTCATAGAGGATGACCACATTCTTGCTATAGCGGGAAATCAATTTGATCTGTCCAGTCGTCAAGGAGGTTCCCGAAGAGGATACGACATTTTCTACCCCAGCCTGATGGCAGGAAAGGACATCGGCATAGCCTTCCACCAAATAACAGACATCGTTGTCCATAATTGCTTTTTTTGCCAGGTGGAGACCATAAAGTATATTCGATTTATGATAGATTTCCGATTCCGGAGAGTTCACATATTTCGGAACGGTCTTATCCGTTTTTAGGG
Organism: Sphingobacterium tenebrionis; assembly: GCF_037126265.1. Lineage (NCBI taxonomy): Bacteria > Pseudomonadati > Bacteroidota > Sphingobacteriia > Sphingobacteriales > Sphingobacteriaceae > Sphingobacterium > Sphingobacterium tenebrionis. The sequence continues at coordinate 42,890 of NZ_JAYLLN010000003.1, read as the reverse complement.
TCCTACCGCCGAATCCCAATACACGACCGGTTAGGTTATGGATCGGGAAGAGTACCCTTCCCCGGAATCTGTCGTAGAGCGATTTATCATCCCTTTCTACGGCCAGTCCCAGTTCGATGAGGAATTCCTTGCTGTATCCTTCCTCCTGCGCCTTGTCGACCAAGCTGGTCCAGGCATCAGGGGAATAACCCAACTCAAATTTCTTGATGATGTCTTCACGGTATCCGCGTTCCTTAAAATAGGATAGACCAATGGAACGACCAAGATCAGAATCCCAGAGTTGTTCGCGGAAGAACTTATTTGCCCATTGATTGGTGACATAAAGGCTTTCGCGTTTATCCTGCGCAGCAATCTGCGCCGGCGATCGTTCTACTTCTTCAATGGGAATATTATAGCGATTGGCGAGGTATCGAATGGCCTCAGGATAAGGGTATTTCTCATGCGCCATGATGAATTTGAGGGAGTCGCCTCCCGCTCCACATCCGAAGCATTTATAGATACCTTTGGAAACAGAAACATGAAAGGAAGGCGTTTTCTCGTTGTGGAAGGGACAATTCCCGATCAGGGAAGTTCCTCTCTTTTTCAGATCCACGAAATCACCCACCACCTCTTCTATACGAGCCGCATCCAGTACCTTATCAATCGTTTCTTTAGTAATCAAAGCTAATATCCTTTCTCACAAATATAGGGAAAAATAAAAAGGTTGTCTTTACTATGCAGACAACCTTTTCCTTAAAAAATAGTTAAAAACTATGCAATTTCTTTTTTATCCAGTTTTGCGAATATGGAGTTCTTGGAGATGTATTCTGGAACGATTTCCTTCAATAGCTCGACCAATAACATCGGGTTATGGTCTCCACTCTGTTTTACCACAATTCCACATAAATGCTCGATCTTAGACTGTTTCATCTCGAGATCATCTGTATTGACCCTTGCAATCATGATCTTTTCATGGTGTGTTTTGGTCGTATTCTCATTATCGGCAAGCAATTCTTCGTAAATCTTTTCGCCTGGACGCAAACCCGTAACTTCGATACCGATATCCTCTGGATAATTGAAACCTTTCAATCGGATCATACGGATAGCCAGATCCATGATCTTAACTGGTTGCCCCATATCGAACACATAGATCTCCCCACCTTTACCCATCACGGCCGCTTCCTGTACCAATTGACAGGCTTCAGGGATGGTCATGAAGTACCGCGTAATATCCTGATGGGTCACGGTCAATGGACCGCCCTTTTTCAATTGCTTCTCGAACAATGGAATAACGGAACCATTGGAACCCAACACATTTCCAAAACGGGTGACGATGAAATTGGTTTTGCTGCGTCTGCTCAATCCAGAAACATAGATCTCGGCAGCACGTTTGGTGGCTCCCATTACGTTGGTCGGATTCACCGCCTTATCGGTAGAAACCATCACGAATTTTTTAACACCGTATTTATCGGCCATATCGGCCAAGTTTTTAGAACCCCATACGTTGGTCAAGATTGATTCGTACGGATTCTGCTCCATCAACGGTACATGCTTGTAGGCTGCTGCATGGAATACAATCTGCGGAAGGAACTGCTCAAAAACAGAGTCCATGAACTGTCTATCTCTTACGTTTCCTACCATAAATAACACGTCCTTATGGCAATTGCTTTTTAACTCCTGCTGAATATCATATAGCGCTGATTCCGCCTGATCAATAACGATCAGTTTATCGAAATCGGTGAATCCGATCTGACGGACCAATTCCGATCCAATGGAACCTGCACCACCGGTAACCAGGATGATCTTTTCGCGGAACATCTCGTGGATTACCGGGTTTTCGAGTTTTATCGCCTCCCTACCTAATAGATCATCGATTTTTAAGGTGCGTAGTTGTCTTGTTGCCACCTTTCCGCTCAACATTTTGGCGGAGGTAGGCATGATCTTCAATTTTACCGGTAGGGGTTCAATTAAAGAGGATATGCGGGACAACCTGTCTTTATTATTATCATCCAATGCAATGATGATGCTGTCGATCTTCAATCCACGCACATATTCTGCATTGAGTTCCTTTTGGTCTAATATTTTATAGCCATTGATTAACTTTCCAATACGGCTCGGGTTATCATCGGCAAAGGCCACTACTTTAACTTTCTTTCTCACATCATTTCGTAGAAGATTCAAAGTAGTTGTTCCCATATTACCGGCGCCAAAAATTAATACGCGTTCCACCTGTCTTCCACCGAAAAAGAACATCTCGTAAATGTTTTTGTAGAGTACGCGCGCAGCTACCAAACAAACGGTGGTAAAGAAAGCGTGGGTAAATAAAACGGCATAGGAAAGCCTAAAATATTGACCTATGACGTCCGTATCTTCAAAATTTCCTCGAATAAAAAAGGCGATCAACATCAAAGCCAACCAAGCCACTGCTACCGCCTTAAATATAGACCAAGCATCTCGAAATCCGGTTTGACGGATAATCCCTCTATAGGTTTTGAAATACAGGAAGGAGAAGTAATACACAATGGTGACTATTATGGATTTTTTCACCATTAATTCGATGGAGAATTTGCCACTAAAACTCGTGATTACAAAATTTGACAGGTAATAACAAAATATTACCATCAATATATCAATCATCAAAATAACCCATCGAGGGCTATCCTTTCGGAAATATTTATTATAACCTGTTAAATTCATTTTATTCTAATTCGAGCTTATTAATATTATAGCAAACGTGCGGAACCAAGTTTAGTTTCAGGAATGTTTATAATAAACATGCAAAGTTGATGCCATTAACCATGTTATATGTTTTATGCTTTTAATTAGTATGATATGGTTAATATCTCTAAACAGGTAAATGCCCGAACAAAAATACAATAAAATATGCCTAAGCATATAGAAAACTTAATTTACAGAAAAAAATAATATGAAATTAACAACATGATTTTACCTATTCAATAAAAATCCTTTTCTGCAAACGGTTGCAGCATCAACATTTGTTAAGCATCGTAAAAAACCAATTGGAACATTATTAACAATTCCTTCAACGATGTCGTTCATCCTTCGGAACAATTCGCTATGCCAGCGAATACCGGTGCAGCTGGGGAGCAACGCTAAGAAAGCTTTCATCCCCTCTAAGTGTTCAAAACGATTTTCCTTAAACTGATGCAATCGAACAATACCGGCCAGTTCCACTCTCATCGCTTTATAACAGGCGGTCTTCCCGCTCCATGGAGTTCCATAAATAAAACATTTACCATCAGGCATGATACGAATGGCTGGATTATCATGTAACCCTCCCTATTTTCGGACTGGCATCCAGGCGAGTTTTCAAATATAAATATAGTTGTTATCAATAGGTCAATCTTTTTTAAAGTTGACCTATTGATAACATGCCGCCGGCAGGGCATCGTATTCCATTGGTGTTTTTCCTCCCAGTGATTCATGTGGTCTTTTGTAGTTGTAATCCTGTAACCACTCTTCTGCGAGTATCTGTACTTGCAGAGTATCTTCAAAGAGGTAGGCATCTAGGATACTTTCACGAAAGGTGCGGTTGAAACGTTCAATGTAGGCATTTTGCATAGGCCTGCCTGGTTGGATATACTGTATCTCTATTTCTTTGTCAGCACACCATTCTCGAAATTCCCTGCTGATAAATTCCGGGCCGTTATCCGTACGGAAACGTGAAGGCTTTCCCTGCTCTTTTATGATGCGTTCCAATAGATAGGTTACTTTGCTTGCTGGCATACTATGTGCAACCTCAATAGCGATGGCCCGCCTATTAAAGTCATCAATGATATTCAGTGTCCTGAACTTGCGCTAATTGGTTAGTACATCGCTCATGAAGTCCAAAGACCATGTTTTTAGCGGCTTATCTGGAATCGACAATGGTTGCTTTACCCGGGTTGGAAGTCGTCTTCTGGTCTTTCTGCGACGATTCATCCCCAAGAGTTGGTACACCCTGCGTATTCGTTTGTAATTCCACTTCAGTCCCTCATGTCGGATCCGTGAATAGTAAAGGTCCTGTCCTTCGGTTGGATACCGATCGGCCAGCTCTCGGAGCTTCGCTATCGTTTCGCTGTCATCCTTCTTCTGGCAGGGCCTCAGAACTTTTTTGATAGTACGTCCTTGAGAATCTTATGGTCCAGGGCAAGGTCCGCATACATCTGTTTGAGACGGCGGTTCTCTTCCTCAAGTTCCTTCATACGTCGCAGCTCTTGGCTGTCCATCCCGGAATACTTCTTCTTCCAGTTGTAAAATGTGGCTTGGTGGACACCCAACTCCCGGCAGATATCAGAAGTGGATTTACCTGATTCATGTTGCTTGATCGCCGAAACGATCTGACTCTCGCTGATTCTTGTTTTTTTCATTGTACTGTTCTAAGTTACGAATTTTCGCATTTCAAACAGTCCGACTTTTCGGGAGGGTTACATCATTGAGCAATTCGGCATGTGGGAATGCTTTCAACCATAAGTGACTATGTGTCGCTGATTTTTTTGGCGACAAGGTAATTTATTGATCTCAGAAAGTGGCACAAATCAAACCGTAAACCATTGTTGTTTAGATAGTAGGGACATAGATGATGATTGACGGACCGTGGCACAAATCGAACCGTAAAATCAATTTAAAGAGAGAATATGTAACCAAAAGTTTCTTAAAAACTAATAATGGCACAAATCGATCCGAAATATACAACAGGAACTCTACCAAATAGAACATGAGGCAAAAGAGGAACAGCTTTCTGCTGAACAGATAAAAGAACGGCGCCTGGAAAAATCACTGAAGATCATCAATAAAATGGGCAAATGGATCTTCCAAGAGATCAAGAAAACCTTACCCAAAAGCCAGATCGGAAAAGCTATGGCCTATGCCTATGCACGTTGGGATGCCCTTTCGGCTTACCTAAATGATGGAAATCTGCAGATCGACAACAACCTTGTAGAGAATGCCATTCGCCCGGTAGCACTCGGACGCAAGAACTACTTGTTTGCAGGAAGTCATGAAGCAGCCCAACGATCGGCCATGATATATTCATTCTTTGCCATCTGTAAGAAACATGAGGTAAATCCATTCCAATGGCTAAAATACACACTCCTCAACATAGCATCTATAAACCATAAAAAGCTAAAGGAGCTGTATTCCCAGAACTATAAGCAAATTATTGAAAAGTCAATCATGTAGTTCATAGGACTGATACCTCGCTTTCACAAATTCATCCGGACGATTCATTACCCCATAGAAAGTTCCAGGTGTGGTTCCTTCTACCGATTCATAATAGGCATTAAAACGTCCCGGGGCATAATCATTTGGTCCGCCAGGAAAAAAAATGCCCTGCTAATAAATTAGCTGAACATTTTTTTGAGTGGTAGTCTTAATTATCTATCGTTATTTCTTTTTATTTTTCTTAAAGAGCTTCTTGAATTCTTTTTTCAATTTAGCCCTCAGGGATACAGAGTCCGAATCAATATAACCATATCCATAACCGTATCCATAACCATAACCATATCCTCTTGCAAAGTCAACGTCATTGATTACAACAGCCATGTTCTTCAACTTGCCATCTTCGTAAAGTTCCTTAGGAACATTCAATAAACGTTTGTCCAGATAATTCGCACGAGCTACATAGATAGTTAAATCTGCATTATCAGCAATCAATAAGGTATCTGTTACCAAACTAACCGGAGCAGTATCCACTAATACGTAATCATAGTTCTTACGACCATATTCAATCACATCATTAAAATGACCATTCATCAATAACTCAGCAGGGTTTGGAGCGATATAACCTGAATAGATGATATCAAAATCGTAAGGTGCAGGTTTTTTTAGAATGATATTTTCAACTGGCATATCCGGATTGATCAGGTATTGGGTAATACCGATGTTGGTATGCTGTAAATGTGATAAGCCTAGGTAATCCAGTACTTTTGGTGAACGAATATCCGCACCAATCAATAAAACCCTCTTACCAGACATTGCCAAGATTCTCGACAAGTTTGTAGAGACAAATGACTTACCTTCACCCGATGTTGTCGAAGTAACAAAGATAACCGCAGAATCCTTTTTTGCCCCCAACATAAAACTTATGTTAGTTCTCAAGATCCGGAAAGCTTCAGCAAGTGAGGATCTATCGTTATCTTTTACAATTGGATCCTCAGAACTTGGTAATTCTCCAAGGATTGGTGAATTAAATTTCTCTTCAATGTCTTTGCGTGAATGAATTTTATTGTCAAGAAGGAATTTAATGTATAATATTATGAAAGGCAAAAGTAAGCCAGCAATAAGAGCCCCGGCTAAAATAATCCCCTTTTTGGGAGAAACAGGAGTTTTTGCTCCATAAGCCTCATCAATAACTTTTAAAATAGCTGGTGTAGCTGAAGCTTTTATTTCAGTTTCTTCTCTCTTCTGTAATAAGAATAAATATAGTGATTCTACAATTTGTTGTTGGCGGGTTATATCTTTAAAACCACGTTCTTGATTAGGAACTTGATTGATCTTTCCTTCAAATTTATTCTTTTGTGATTGCAAAGAATTAACATTGCTCTGTAATACCTGTCTATAATTAGAAAGTGATGAATTGAGTGTTGAACCTAATTCAGTTATACTCTTATTTAAATTCTGAACAATAGGGTTATCAGGCGTTGCGGATTTAAGCATATCATCCCTTTCCAAAACTAAATCATTATAACTTTTTACAGTAGATTGTATAGTGGGATCATCCAAACCAATATTTGATGGAAGCAAATTTCCTGAATTAGTTTTTACAGCCCCCCCCATCATATCAGCTAAGCGAAGTTGAGTTTGATATTCTATTAATCTTCTTTCATTTTCAGAAGCATTTTGCATATAAAGCTGTACTTCGGATGTCATATCGACCATATTATTTTGATCCTTATAATCCGCGACCTTAGAATCTGCACTTGCTAAATCTCTTGATATTAATTCTAACCTCGAATCGATAAAATCAGAAGTAGCTCGAGAAACTCGTGTTTTATCTTCAGTTACATCCATATTATATTGGTCAATCAAAGAATTTAATAATATAACTGCCTTGTTAATATCAACTGAATTCATGGAAAAATTCACCACATAGGATTGCTTCTCCTTATTAGGTGAAATATTTACCTCTCCTAATAATCGATCAACTACTGAATTAACAGGTGTATAGGTTATTTGCAGATCTCCAGAATAATTCTTATTACTCTGAGCTAATATCATTGCTTGACCTAAAGTTGTATTAAATTTCTGTCCTATTTTAACCGTCCGCTTTCCACTTTCTTTATCTTCAATTGTTAAGGCATCTTCTCTTTTATTAACATTTACTGAATAGGATATAGAATCTAATTTTGATACATGAGGGTTTAGAAACACTAACCTCAAAGGAGAATTAGATTCAACCATTTCGGAAGACTTAACGTTTCCTTTGATCTTATAATTAAAATTCAAGCGATTTAATTCAACAACTTTCCTAAAAATCCTACGAGATTTTAAAACATCAATTTGATCTGAAACAAATGCAGGAGTACTACTTCCTAATCCAGACAAGGAAGACATTTCTGATAAACCGGAAAGTTCACCAGTGGCCTTATTTTCATCTTGTAATAAAATTTTTGCGGTAATATTATATATATTATCCGCATACCTCAAATAAATTATTGCACCTATCAGAAAGATCAATATTGAAACAATAAACCATTTCCAATAAAAAGCGTATTGTTCAAATAATTGCTTGAAATTAATATCTTGATCGCTTAAACTTGAAGAACTAGTAGGTAAATTTTCGTTCATGAATGTATTATTTAACAATAACTGCTATAATAGTAATAATTAAACCCGCAATAGATACAAAAATAGAGGTATTTTGGGTATATTTCGAAGATTGTATTTTAGCGCCGTTAGGTTCTACATATATAACATCATTTTGTTTTAGGAAGTAAATTGGAGAATTAAGAGACTGCCTTTGTGTTAAATCAATTCTATATTCACTTTTTTGACCGTTTTCTTCACGAACAACCAAAATATTTTTTCTTACTCCATTTATTGTTAAGTCACCAGCTAAACTTAAAGCTTCCAGGATGGAGACTCTATCATTATCGATTGTAAAAGTCCCTGGCTTAACAACTTCTCCCAATACGGTTACTCTGAAATTTTGAATGCCAATATTAACTCCAGGGTCTACAATATAGGGTTTAATTTGGTTTCTTATAAACGAAGTGGCTTCTAGTCGAGTTTTACCTTGAAGTTTTAATTTACCTAATTTTGGAAAATCAATTTCACCATTCTCATCAATTGTATAAGTTGGGATAAAAGGATTAGTTGATTGTAAAGATCCACTTTGATATGCATTAACAAGCGTAAAAGGCGTTGTTGCTCGGATATCATCCGCAGTAACGGAGATAGTAAGAATATCACCTGGTTGCAATTTAGGCGCATTAAGCTCGAAAGCAGTATTTAAGGACGTAGAATCTTGTTGAAAATATACAAGGTCATTCCTCGAAGCACAAGACGAAAACAGACTCAAAAGTATTATTAAATAAAGAAAAAATTTCATAATAAAAAATAGCTTAAATTTGATTAGCAAAAACTAGTCCAATCTATATTAAATAAACATTTATTACAAATCAAAAAACATTATAAAAAGAAACCCTCAATAAGTTTGGAAATTCTTTCTTTATGACTTTCATTTAAATTTGATCCTGAAGGCAAACATAGTCCATCTTCGAAAAGATTTTCTGAAATGTTAGAACCAAAATATTTACAATCTTTAAATACTGGTTGTAAATGCATTGGCTTCCATAATGGCCTTGATTCAATATTCACCATAAGAAATTCTTTTCTTAAATCTTCTCTTGTTTTTCTCAACATTTTTGAATCAATAATTATTGCTGACAACCAATGATTCGAAAAGTAATCCGAGTTTGGCTCTGAAAATACATTTACAGAATCTATATCTTCAAATAAATCTACATAAAAGTTATGCATAGACCTCCTTGCATTAACCCTTTCATCTAAAACCTCCATTTGTCCCCTACCAATTCCAGCTGAAATGTTAGACATACGATAATTATAGCCTATTTGGGAATGTTGATAATGAGGAGCATTATCACGTGCTTGCGTGGATAAAAAAACTGTTTTTTCTTTATCTTCTAAATTATGGCATACTAAGGCTCCACCACCAGAAGTTGTAATTATTTTGTTCCCATTAAAACTTAATACACCATATTTACCAAAAGTTCCACAAGCTTTGCCTTTATATGTAGAACCTAAAGCTTCTGCTGCATCCTCAATCACTGGAATTTCATATTTATCCGCAATATACATTACTTCTTCTACCTTAAATGGCATACCATATAAGTGTACTGCAATTATCGCTTTAGGTTTTTTTCCTTTCAAAATACTATCTTTAATAGCATCCTCTAAAGCATTTGGACATAAATTCCAGGTATCTTTTTCTGAATCTACAAAAACGGGAACTGCTCCTAAATAGGCTATAGGGTTTGCAGATGCAGAAAATGTCATTGACTGACATATGACTTCGTCTCCATATTCAACCCCACATTCAATTAATGCGAGATGTAAAGCTGCAGTACCAGCAGATAGTGCTGCAACTTTTACATTCGATTGCAATTTTTTTTCTAATTCTTTCTCGAATTCATTCACATTAGGGCCAAGTGGTGCTACCCAATTCTCTTCAAAAGCTTCATGAATATATTTTAATTCATTACCTCCCATATGTGGTGAGGATAACCATATTTTTTCAGTCATTTTACAATTCTTTTATGCAAATTTAATCATTATTATCTTGGATAATTTTTGTCTTAATGATTTTCCCCGGATTCCCTACCACTGTCGAGCCGTCTGGAATATCATCTATAATAACCGCTCCCGCTCCCACTATACATTCTTTTCCTATTTTGATACCTTGAATTATTGAAGAACCAATACCAATATGCGTACCTTCTCCAACTTCGACATTTCCTGCTAGTGCAACATTTGGAGAAATATGAACAAAATCATGAATTAAGCATTCATGATCAATTGAACAATTTGTGTTGATAATACAGTAATTACCTATTATTACTTGTGAATTAATCGAAACCCCCGCCATTATAACTGTTCCCTTTCCAATTTTTGATCGACTTGAGATAGAACTATTAGGATGAATTAATGACGAATATTTATATTTTGAATTTTGATTTACTAATGCTTTTCTAATACTATTATCACCAATAGAAACAAAAAGGTTTTTACAATCTTTTGGAATTTCTTTGTAAATAGGATATCCAAATAAACTACTAGAATTTGGAGATTTATCAATAACTCCATTTATAGGGATATTAAGTAGTTCGGCAATTTCTAATACAACTTTACAATGTCCATTTGCTCCATATAAATACATAATTATTATTGTTTTATTATAGAAACCTTTTCTTTGAAACGGTAAAATACCGTTTCATTGTTTGAAACATTTTTATCAATAACTATTCCAGCTTGAATGATATTATTAGACCCAATCTCAACGGAAGGTATAACTGTACTTCTAATGCCAAAAAAATTCTGGTGATCAATTTTCACATTACCTGCTAATCCTGCAGTTGATAGAAAATTAAAATCACCTATTATGCAATCATGACTAATAAAACTATAGGATGTGACCAAATTAAAATTTCCAATTTGAACATTTGGACCAATTACGGAATTTGGGTAAATAATATTTCCCATACCAAGTTTTGCGGACTTGGAAAATACTACAGATGGATGAATAATATTAGGGAAATCTAAATTTAAAGGAGCTAAATTCGAAGCAATTTTTGCTTTTCCTGTAGGAGAAGCAAATCCAAAAACATAACTGAATTCCTTCGAAAAATCGTGTTCTTTTATCGATCCTAAAAAACACTTTGGAAAACCATATTTTTCAGCTTTTGTATTAAAATCTTCCTCATTATCATTTAAAAATCCAAATATTTCAAATGTATTTGAGGGATTAAAATTTTCTATATCTTCAAGGTAAGATATTACTTCAGAGGCAACCGCACCGCTTCCTATAAAAATTATTGGCTTCATTTTTTTTTATTTGTTAAAAACGTAAATATCCCCATGGCCTGGATGTATTATTAGTTCATCTAACATATCAGAATATTTTTCAACACTTTCTTGATATTGTTTTTTTGAGCCACTTGGTAAATTTGTAACTATTCGAGTTCCTTTTAATAAAAAGTCTCCAGAAAAAAAATATTTTTCAAACTTCAAACTAATAGAAGAATCAGTATGACCTGGAGTTTCAAATATTTCAAAATCTAAATCTATCATTTGTATTTTTCCATTAGACACGATGTGATCAGCCTCATTAACAACTAAATTGAAATAATTATGGAATATAGCTAGATTTTTTTTTGAATTTGGAAGACGTTCTGAAGTTTTTTGTGAAGATATGAGCTGTACTTTTGGAAAAATGCTCCTCATGAAATTAACCCCTAAAATGTGATCAAAATGCTCATGAGTAAGAAAAATATATTTCAAAGTCAGAAGATTATCATTTAGGTATTTAACAATTCTTTCATCGTTTTCAGTTCCTGGATCGACAATTATTGCTTCGAGATTAGCGGGATTAGATATGATATAGGTTACAGAATCTATCGGTGAATTTTCAAACCTTTGTATTTTAACCATTATCCTGTAATGTTTATACTTCTACCCCCATCTACTGTTACTTGTTGTCCAGTAATCCATCTTGCCTGATTAGACAATAAAAAACTGACAATTTCTGCTATATCCTCTGGTTGCCCAATTCCTAATGGATATTGTGCCGACATCCTTTGATTTACTTCTTCATTCTCAAAAATAGATTTTGTCATTTCAGTAATTACTGCTCCTGGTAATACTGAATTAATTCTAACTTTTGGAGCCAACTCTACTGCTAGAGAACGCATCAATCCATCTAAAGCAGCTTTTGAAGAACCATATGTACTCATAGCTTTTGCTCCTCGATTACTAATATTACTAGAAATTAAAACTACACTATTGAGAGCCGAATTATTGGCTTTTTTATTTGTTAATAATTTTACAATAATATTTGCTGAGAAAACATTAGTCTTAAACGTATCAAAAATCAAATCTTGATTCACCAATTTTAAAGGAATCATTTTCATATAACCTGCACAATGTACAAATTTTTCAATATTTAATTGATTTTGAATAATAAATAAAGAAATAGTTTTCTCCAAATTGTCTAAATCGGATAAATCCAACTGTAACACATACACAGCGTTTTCTTTGGAGCACTTAGCTTTCAAAGCTTCCAACTTTTCATTATTTCTTCCGCTTAATATTATATTGTATTGACTAGAAAGTCTTATCGCGATTTCTTCTCCAATTCCAGCTGTTGCTCCAGTTAAAAAAAGTGTTTCTTTCATAATATAAATTATTGGGAAGTAAAGCCTCCATCAATTGATAAAATTGATCCAGTAACCCACTTACTCATGTCAGATAATAAATAAGTAATACCATATGCAATATCTTCCGCTTCTCCTAATCCTAAAGGATGTAACTGATTTAAACGATCGTTATATTCATTGTCAAATGCTCCAGATACGTCATTTAGCATTTGAGTTTTTATAAATCCTGGAGCAACACAATTAATTCGGATATTTTTAGGTGCTAATTCTATAGCTAAAGATTTTGTTATTCCATGCAAAGCTGACTTTGACATTGCATAAGCTACATTTGCGGCAGATCCAACTAATCCATATACAGAAGAAATGAATACTATTGAAGGATTATTATTACTATACATTTTATGTTTAGTAAATATTTTTGCCAACTCTAAAGCTGCTATTGTATTAATTCTCAAAACCCTTTCGACAGAATCAGTTTTCAATGTTTTTAATGGAGACACATAAGGGATCCCTGCAACATGGACCAATCCATTCAATGAGCCGAACGATTTTAATTTATTTGCAACAACATCATTAAATCCATGAGTGTCAGATAAATCAACCAACAAAAAATCACAATTTTCATTACAAGATTTATGGGTTTCCATTAAGGTTTCTTCATTAATATCTATTAAAAGAAGTTTTGCATTTATTGATGATAAATACAAAGCAGTAGCTTTTCCAATTCCAGATCCAGCACCAGTAATTAAGATTCTTTTTTCTGAAAAGTCTAAAAAGTTGTTATGCATTTTGCTTGCTTAAAATTAATTGATGCAATCCTTCAATCGTTTTTGCTTCAGCAATTTCTGCATTAGTTAATGAAACTTGAAATTCATCATCTGCTAATGCTATTATAGATAGAGTTGTTAAAGAATCCCACGCTTCGAAGGAGGTCAATTCATCAGAAAGATTAACTGTATCAACTTCCATAATTTCCGCCATTTGTTCTAAGAAATTTTCCATATAATGATGTATTTTAAATATTAGTTATAAATTAATTTGCAAAAATCTAAGTTTCCTATAGTCATAATGATAGTTCCCCAAGTTAACCCTACTCCAAATCCAGAAAAACAGACTTTAAAATCTGAATTTTCTAGTTTTTCCCCTAGATTGAAACAAGTAACTATAGGAATGGTAACCCCACTTGAATTTCCAAAATTTTCAACTACATTCGAAGGTAACTTTTCTCTGTTTACTCCAATTTTATCAGCTAGTTTTTGAAGCATAAATCGGTTTGGTTGATGAAATAAAAAATAATCTATTGAATCAACACTATCTTTAGATCGTTTAACTATGTTATTAATTTGTTCAGGAACTTTCGTTTGAACGAAATTAAAAACGTTATCACCCTGCATCACTAAATGGTTTTTACTCCTTTTATTTCCGAAAGAATCTTCATAAAGAGTGGAAGTCTCCTCCGTAATAGGCATTCTTGCACCCCCCGCAGGAACATTCAAAGCCATTGCACCACTTCCATCCATTCTAACCTCGCCAACTATTTTAGTCTCTTCTAAAGTATTCTCAACAATCGTAATTGCTGCGGCATCACCTATTAATGGATTACTGTTCCGATCGTGTTTGGAGACCTTAGGACTTAAAACATCCGCATTACATAAAACAACCTTATTTATACCTTCAGTATTTAATAACATAAAGGCTTGTTGTAATCCTATAATAAAACCTGCACATCCCTGATTAATATCTAAACAAAATACCTTCTCGTCTAATCCATATTTACCATGAATGAGATTACTCGTTGGTGGCATAATATATTCAGGGCTTTGGCTCACAAAAAGAATTACATCGATAGAGTCTTTATATAATAATTCGTTCTCAAACAAATAATCTAAACCCTTAACAATTAAATCAAAGCTGGTCGTAGATTGATCAGATACCACTCTCTTAGATTTAAATCCCATAGCTTGTTTTAATTTCATCGATTTGGCCTCTGAAAAACTATAATTATGGATCTCATCCTCAAACATTACTTCATTTGAGGGTAAAATACTAAGTATCCCAGTAATCTTTTTATTTGAGAAATTAATGTTCATTATTTCGCTCCATTTTTGATTAATAAGGCTTCTATTGCAGATACTGTTTCAAAATTTTCAGGCAAAATATCTGTCCCATCAATTGAAATTCCAAAACTTTCATCTAATTCCGTTACTAAAGTTATCAGATCGAATGAATCTAGCATTCCTTTAGAAATGAATTCAGTTTCCGTAGCAAAATCAAACTCTGGACGAATTCCATTCAATATCTCAACTATTTGGTTCTTCATATTTTTTATTTTTATTTATTAAAATTACATTATGCATATCTTCCTCCACAAATCCAAAATGTTTATATCTTTTTATTGCATTTTCATTGCTTTCGATAACCCAAAACAGCTCTCTTTTTACGCTTTCATTTGAATTAAAAAAAAGTTGCATCAATTTTGATCCAATTTTTTTATCTCTATATTTAGGGTGTACAAACCAATATCTCAAATGACTTGTCAGTCCTAAATGTTCAAACACTATAAATCCCTGAATTTCATTATTATCAGAAAAGTAGTATGCATTATTTGATTCAATAAATTCATCAATTTCAACTGACGATGGAATCCGTTCTACAAATTTATCAAAATATTTTTGGTAAAGACTTTGAAATTCTTCTTTCTTGCTATCAGTTAATAAATGAATGTTTTCAAAATTTGGCTGATCAATTATTTTTCTAATTCTACTCATTCTTACCATGGAGGAGTACTCATAAAATCCGTAAGTAACGAATAGTTTCTTAATATCTTTTATATAATCAGATTTTCCAACAATTTCTGCAGTAATTTCTATTTCATAGGTATTCATCAAATAATCCAAAAATGAACCTAATTCTGTCACATTTGAAACTATAAAATAAATCCTTTTGAAATTAGAATCTTCAACTAACAGAAAGCAACCGTTTTCAGCTTTGAAAAATTGAACTTTATTTTCAACATAGAGATTATAAAATTGATTTTCAGTCATAAAGAAATTTGTTTTCATTTCTTTTGACTTTAATCTAAATAACTCTGCCTTGATATCAGAAAATGTGAAAGATTGTATTAACTCCATTGTAATTATACATTAGCTTGCTGATTCAAAAATGCTCTATCTATTTTTCCATTTGGATTTCTAGGCATTTCATCATACCTTATATAAACTGTTGGAATCATATATTTTGGTAGATTTTTCAATAGCTCTTTTCTAAACAATGAAGGCTCAATATCTGTTGTATTTTCATAATATAAAACTATTTCTTTGTTAGCTCGATTATATACACAACATGCATTCTTAGCTATTTTTAATGAATTTACAACAATGTGTTCAATTTCACCCATTTCAATCCTATATCCTTGATGTTTAATTAGCGTATCTTTCCTCCCTTTAAAAACTATTTCATTCCTATCATTTAATGCCACTACATCCCCAGTGCGATATATTATCTCTGGATAATGTTTATTAAGAGGATTTTGAACAAAAGCCGCAGCGGTTTTTTCTGGATTATTATAATAGCCCAAAGCTAATGAACTTCCTCTTACACAAAGTTCACCCTCTTCTCCCTTTTCTGCCAATTTATCTTCCTCTGTGATAATTAATACATCCGTATTTCTATATGGAATTCCTATTGGTAATGGTTCATTATCCTCGAAATCTCTATCTACAATAAAATAAGTGCAATCTAACGTTATTTCTATAGGACCGTAAAGATTAGCAAATTTTGTGTGAGTAAGTGATTTTTTCCAATAATTAAATTGTTTAGTAGGAAATACCTCTCCTGCAAACCAAACCAACCTAAGTGAGGTTAAATCAATTTTTGAAAGTAAATCCATATTTGCAATATTTACCATTATTGTTGGTACCCAAAAAATAAAACTTACTTCTGTTCTTTGCATTTCTTCTAAAATTTTTATTGGAAAAGCAGCCATATTTTCAGGAAGAACTACAATACATCCTCCTTTAGAAATTAACATACATAGTTCATAACTAAATATATCAAATATTACAGGGGATAACGAACCTATAACTTCATTCTCCGAAAATTGAAATATTTCATCTGAAACTTCAATAAAGTCAATAAAACTTCTATGATTTAGCGCAACTGATTTCGGTGTCCCTGTAGATCCTGAGGTGTTGATAACACAAGACATATCAGTATCTATACTTCTTTCTTCCAATCTTTCTAACAAAAAATGAATATCTGTTTCAACTTCGAAATCAATCTCATCAATTAAAAGTAATTTATCTTCTGGATATATACCCTCTAATCCTTTTTTCAAATTACTTGTGGTAATTACCAGTTCCGGTTGAACCAAATCAAGTATATTTCCAATTCTTTGTGAAGGACTTTTTATATCTAAATTTAAATAGGCATTTCCACTTAACATCACGCCTAAATCAGCTATTACACAATTAATAGATTTAGGCAGATAAATAGCAATTGGTTTATTTAGAACATTTGATTTCTCCAAAAGCAATTCCCCAACAACGCTTATATTTTGATAGAGTTGATCAAAGGTAATCGAATTATCATTTTCAATAACGGCAATATTATTACCTTTCAGTTTTACTGTTTCTACCAAATATTCAATTAAATTTTTTTTCATAGTATTAATTAATTATATCCATTAAAGCCATCAGTAGTCGCATGACCATCCGCCGATATTCCCTCTCTAATAAAAACCTTTTTTATTGTTAATAAGATTATTTTTATGTCTAATCTGAATGAGAGATTTTCAACATACCAAACATCTAATTCAAATTTACGCGTCCAGTTAATTGCATTTCTTCCGTTTACTTGAGCCCAACCTGTAATTCCTGGGCGAACATCATGTCTTCTCCTTTGCACTTCAGAATAAAGGGGAATATATTGAGGTAAAAGAGGTCTTGGCCCTACCAAGGCCATATCCCCTTTTATTACATTAATTAACTGTGGTAACTCATCTAAGGATGTTTTCCTTACTAAATTTCCGATACGAGTCATTCTTTCACTATCTGGAAGTAAATTGCCTTGACTATCTCTTTTATCATTCATCGTTTTGAATTTAATAATTTTAAAAAGATTACCATTTAAACCAGGCCGAGTTTGAAAGAAAAAGGGTTTGCCATTATTTGCAATAGCTAACCAAATTAAAATAATTAAAAAAATAGGAGTAAATAAAAATAGAGCAATTGCTGAAATTGATAAATCTATCATCCTTTTAAATATATTCTTATACATTTTATGAATATTTATTCTGTTGAGAGTTAATCAATTCAATATATTCTTTTAATAAAGTTTGCCAAACAAGTTCCTGTTGATATTTTTCTTCAATCATTGACCTTGACTTATTCTTTAACTTTTTATAAAAATTTACATCGTCTAATATTAGCGTCATATTTTTTTTTAACTTATCAACATCTTTGAGGGGAACAATAATACCATTTATACCATTTTCAATTATTTCGTTACTCCCGTTGATATCAGTTACTATACTTGGAATTCCCATTGCACCAGCTTGTAAGACCACATTTGGAAAGCCTTCTCGATAACTTGGGAACACTAACGCATCGGCAATAGCAAAATATGGTCTTACATCTTTTTGAAATCCTACTTCAATTATATTTTGGTTGTTTTTAATTTCTTTTAATGTTAGATGTGAAAGTGGATCAATTTTATTTTCGTATGGTCCAACAAGAATAAGCTTAGCATTGACAACATTTATTTCTTTAAAGGCCATTATTAATTCTTCAATTCCTTTATCTCGAACTAGACGTCCTACAAAAATAAAAACAAAATCATTTTCCTTAATCCCTAGCTCCTCTTTTAATTGCATATTGGCGCTTGAAGTATATAGTTTTGGATCAAAAAAATTTAAATCTATTCCATTTACATTACCATTCGCAATGATTTTTAAAGGTTTTTTAGTGATATTAAAATTAATCAAATCTTTTCTTACTCCATTTCCTTCAGGATAAATATGAGTGGCTGAAGCGCAAAGAATCCGATCCATTAATATCAATATTTTTTGAAACAATCCGGTTTTAGAAGGGAAAACAACTCCTGTAAATGTATGTATTCGAATTGGAACTCCCGCAAATTTAGCTGCTATCATGGAAAGTAAACCTGCTTTCGGCGTTATGGAATGTACTATATAAGGTTTCTCTCTCTTAAATATCTTATATAAATTAATTAAGGATCTTATATCTTTAATTGGATTTATTCTTCGCTCCATATCAACAGCAATAACTGGGATGTTTTCCCTTTCTGAAGTCAATTCCAAATATTCACCAGAAGACGATACCCCAACTACTTCAAAACTTTCTGACAAATATTTTAGCTGTCCTTTAAGTAATGCATATAGTGATTCAGGAACAGTTGAAACTCTAATAATTTTGTTCATTAAAATCTTTTTATTGAGTTCTTTTTTTAGTTAAATCAATTTTTATTCTATTCCCTTTTGAATCATTGCTAAAAATTTCATCAGAAGTGATACTTACGTTTGAATGGTTTGGATCATACCAAACTTTATATTTCTTTGTTCCATTTCCTTCAAAGTTTCTCAAGTTTACTTTTCCAACAACAGCATTAGATTTACCTTCTGGATTAAACGTAAAGCCAATGAAATTAGTGGAACCATAATCTTTAAAATTACTTGCGGATATATCCACTAAATTAGATTTAGTATTAGGCGCACCATTAAGTAGACTTAAATTTATTCCAAATCCTCCGTTTTTATTATTATAACTTAAAATACCATTAATACTAATGGATTTCAGCACCTCTGAAGGCAAAGATGGTTCAATATGAATTCCAGTTTCAGGTGAAGTGCCATTTGTATTTGTTACCAGAATATTTTCTAAATTTAGTCCACTTACAGATGTGATTGACACCCCATTTCTACGCGCTTTATTAATCCATACATTTTGAATTAAAATATTCGAACTTTTTCTCCCAGTTTCTGATCCAATGAAAATTCCGTCACCAAATGTATCTGAAATTTTAGCATTTTTGATAGTAATGTTATAAGAATCTTTAATAGATATTCCAGAACTCCATTCTCCATGCTGTTTTTTTGGAATATTTCTACTTCCAACAATATTAGCATTATATAAACCAACATTAGATACTCCATCGAGAATAATTATATCATAAAACTTACCTAATGCTGGACCAGAAAAGATCACTTTAGAATTTCTTTGAAAATAAATTTTTCTGTTTGAAGGGATTTTTAAACCTTTATTATTGATGAGAACTGGAAAATTTGGCATTACCACAATCTTGTTTTCATTGATGCCTTTTTGTAAAAATGGAGTATAATCTACTGATCCATCAGTTTTAAATCCTTTTGGAAGATAATTTGTAATATTTTTCATCCCTACAATATTGGGGATCGTCACAGCATTCGTATAATATTTATTAATTACCGATTGAGAGATTGTTATATTTCTATATTGACCATAAGTCAAATTAACAAATAAAAAAATAGGTCCAACTAAACAAAATATTATTTTTTTATTAAACATAATTCCTCCAATTTATTTCATTTTCAATAATCTTCTGATTGCGTTTTTTTATCAGGCGATGTTCTTTTCCAAAAATAAAATATAAATATATTTTTAATGTACTTATAAGGTACTTTAAGCTAAACATAACAAAACTCAGGCCCATTTTATGCTTTTTCAACAAATACCACAATGAAGGAATTCCCTTAAGGTATTTTTTATAATAATGAGTACCAAATTCACGATAAAAGAACAATGGGGTTCCTAACACTTTAAAATTACTTTTTCTAGCAGTTCTTAACCAAAGTTCAGCATCTTCAATTCTAACGGCATCTACATCATAAGGGTTGTTTTTGAACCAACTTGTTTTAGCCATAATAGTTGGATGAATAAAACCTCTAACATTATCTATTATTAAAACATCAGTGTTAGCTCTAATCCCTTGAACATTCCCATTCTCGTCGATCGAATATGCATTAGTTCCTAAAACATCGACAGTTGGATTTTTAATAAGAAAATCAACTTGCTTTTCAATTTTATTTGGGTGCATAATATCATCAGCATCCATACGGCATAAAAATTCACCATGAACAAGGTCAGGAATCTGATTCAAACGATATCCCAAATTTTTATTTAATCCATCGCTATATAATCGAATTCTATTGTCAACTTTTTCATAATTCTTAGCAATTACGACGGAAGAATCATTTGAACCATCATCGATTAATAACAGTTCCCAATTAATATAAGATTGATAAATTACAGAATCAATTGCTAATGAAAGATATTTCTCAGCATTGTAAAATGGTATTGCAATAGAAACTTTAGGATTTTTCAAATTAGTCATGAAATTATGAATAGAAAGAGAAGAAAATATAAACTATAATAAAAAAGAAGCTCATACTCGTTTTAATTGTTCGAATATTTATAAGTTTTGAATATATAGGGGCAATTAAGAAAGGGATAACTATCCAACTCATAATACCCCATCTATCAGAGTATGACATCTGAAAAGAAAAAAAGAATAAAACACTGATTAAAAGATAATATTTGAAGATAAATTCGTATTGTGGTATCTTTCCAATTTTTTTCCGTATAAATAAAAAAATAAATAAAAAAACTGTATTAAAAACAACAAATTGAGGTTTAAAACCTACAACAAAAATATCACCTAAATTCTCTACATATGATTCAACTCGTCGTTCATCAAAATCTTTAATATTAGGTAATATTTGGTGTATACCAAATTCTAATCTTGATAAAACTATAGATAAAAAATATATTAAAATATAATATCTGAAATTTAAGTTCTTTAAAACAGAAACAACAAAAATTGCAAGTAAACTAATTACCGCCGTATTATGTATAATAAAAGCCAATGCACCAATTATAATAGTTTTTAATGAAAGTGCATACCACTTATTAAAATTAAACTGACAAATAAAAACTAAAATTAATGCTAATGAAACCCCTTGTCTAATAATATTTATACCTATACTTTTAAAAAAAAACAAACTTGTGAAGACAAACAATATAAATAAAGGATTTACGTCAAATCTTTTAGAAATATATATAATAGAAAAATATAATGGAATTACCAAAAATAAGGTATAGCTAAAAAGAAATACCCCATACCCAAATCCAAAATATTTAAGAATGCTAATTAAAGCACTAGTGAAAAACTCTTTATCTAATGTGAACCCTTTATGAATATCCCACATTAATACATAAGACTTAGTATCTGTTCCAACTTCAATATCTCTTAAACCGAATAATAAAAGATAAATTGTTAGAAAAATTAAAATAGTACGTTTGCCTGTTGAATAACTAAATTGAGTCCCTTTAAAATCGGTGGAAGATGCTGCAATTAAGATTATGATACATAAGGCTGAATAAATTAGATTATATATTAAATCAAATTGTTCCATTTTTATCTGCAATATATTGGACAATATTATTTACATATTTTTCATCATTATAAAAATGTTCAAATATTCTTTTATATTCCTGATACATTTCTAATTTATTAAAGCCAGAATCATGAAAACGTATAATGGATTCAGCAATAGTTTTATAACTTTGATCTAAAGAAAACTTTAAATTAAAATTATTCATATCAATATTTTTTTCGAAAGCAGAAATTACTGGTGTGTATATAGGTATAATTCCCGCTGCCATATAAGAATTCATTTTTGTAGGAGTTGAAACGTTGTTAATTGGGTCATCTTTTCGAATCAGGAATCCATAAGTATATTTTGAAAGCTCATGTTGGAGATCGTTGAGTTTAACATAATCAATATTAACGTTGGGCACATCAAATTTGTGAATTAAATCTAACGCTTTCTCTTTATCGCCCGTTAATAAAGTGAGCGTTGCGTCTTTTCTTAAATTTACTATTTCTTTAAATATCAACAAAGTCTCATCAATACATTGCCAGGCAAAAATACCACCAGCATACACAAACTTTAATTCGTGTTTTAGTTCATTATTAAAATAAGATTCGTTTAATGGAATGTTATAACACGGTATAATAATAGCCTTTTCATTCAGGTCTAATTTATATTTACTTTCATAATGCTCTTTCATTTTATCAGAAACAAAGAAGCATACCTTTGATTTTTTCAGACCTCTATTTTCAAAAAATTCAAGAACTCTACTAATAACATATGCCTTTTTTTCACCTTTATGTAATAAACGATATTCTTCTGGACCAATACCTTGAAACCAATTTAGAAATTTACATTTTTTAAATAAAAAATCAATTTGATCACCGGAACGTATGGTTAATACTGTAGAAAATTTTGGAACAACTTTACTATTACTTACGCGTAAAACTTCAAATCCTGCTTTTGAAAATCCATTCTCAAGTAAATTACAATAATAATTAGTAGCATCGTTAATAGTTCCTGGAGGTAAATAAAAATAAATCCTATTTTGCATATAATTCTAATTTAAAATTAGCCAACATAGAGTCTGCCAACCTTTTTCTTTCCATTAAAGAAGCCGAATAATCAATCGAATAATCAAAACTATCCACCATTTTTTTTAACTTTTCAACAACAAAGGGTTTTTCCCATAATTGAAATTCCTTTATTTGATCAGCTAATATTCTAAGTTTAGGTTCAATTTCAATACAAATAACAGGCTTGTTTAGCAATGCCGCTATTATAGCACCATGATATCTTGCACTGATAAAACCATCAAATTCATCTAACTTTTCAAGAAACTGCTCTATTGTAAACTTATTAGGATCCCATATTAATAGTTTTTCCTGAGGAATAGCCTTAATCCAATTTTTATCTTTTAAAGGGGCTAAAATAATAACTTTATCATCATTAGACGTCGTTAATAAATAATCATTGAGCTGTTTAATATAGGCTTGCCCAGTGCCTTCATAATCCCAATCTCGAACAATATAACCATGCTTTTTATTCTTCTTTTTAGAATTACGATCTGAATTTTCTGGCAAACTGAAATAAGATGAGAAAACAACATCTGCACCTAATACTGCATCAATTCCCCATTCTCTACAATATTCCCAAGAAACAAAATCCCGAACAGCAACAAAATTAGCGGCACTGACTGCTTTTTTCGCATTATTAATAGCATTAAAATTATCATTAAATGGCCCCAAGCCAAATCCAAGGAAAGCTATATGTTTACTAGCTTTCCTTTTGGGCTTTAACTTGTTAATTACTATTTGAGGATTTTTGATTCCAATTTTAACCTTTTCGATGAAACTTAGATTATTTTGTGAATGAAATGCAAAGAATTGTGTCCCACCACCAAAAATTAACCAATCAGTATTTTGAGCTTTATTGTAAGTTCCTTTTTTAAGAAGTTTTTTAGGATAATTTGCTCTTTCACCTTCAAAATTTAATTTAGATTTTGGAAATTCCTTAATAAAATAATTCTCAAAAACATGCATTAACAAATCATCCCCATAATTTGTTTCACCATACGCGCCAATTACATTGAAATTTAAATCACTCATTTAATTTATTTTATAACCAACCCTCTTTTTACCAATTCGGGCATTAAGTTTTCATATTTTACATCCTGCACTGCTATTTTTGATTCAAGAGCCAATACCGCAGAAACAGCTGATGCTTGAGCTAAAGACATGAATACGGGCTCCATCCTAATTGATCCATATGCAATATGACTAGCAGATAAACAAATAGGAACAAATAAATTAGAGCATTCTATTTTTTTGGGAACTATTGCCTTATAATCAATTGGATATGGCTTTGGTACTCCTGCCATGACCTGCCCTTCATTTTTAATAAAACCATTTGCATCTTTATATCTGGATACAATGTGCGAATCCATAGGATAATCACCAAGTGCAATCCCCTCTGTGGACAACAGTTTACCACTACAGTTTTTTTCGGTCATTACATAGTCACTTATCATTCTTCTACCTTCCCTAATATAAAGTTGATTTGGCCAATTATTATTATCCGTAAATTCATCTTTAGGCAAACCCCATTCCTTATAATAATTACGAATTCTTTCTGGAATTTTAGGATGATTTGCTAATGTCCACATTAAACCCATTTGATAAGTTTTATGTTTTTCTATTATTTCTCTCCTTTTTTCATAATTCCCATCGGGATAATCATAATTTGCTCCAACAAAATCTGTGGAGAATGGACCTAAATTATTAGAGTCAGTTTTCCTATTTGGAAGTGGCATAAAATCACAAAAAAGAAAACCCTCATATGATTTTACATATTCAAATAATATAGCATAATCATTTTCATTGTAATTTATAGGTTTAGGAAAAGGAATTCTGTTCTCAGGTAAATTAGTCAGGCACATTCTAAAACAATAAGCTTGAATTTTTTTATCTCCAGATCCATGCGAACCTATAGGAGCATACACCTCCCCAGGTAGACCAGTAATTCCATCAGGCAACTCATTTCTATCTTTAGCCCACATTCTTTGAATACCGTTTGCTGTTTCTCCATAAACAGAATTACTTTCTCTTCCAATTATATATGAAACACCAGCCTTTGCCATTACATCTCCTTCATAAGTTGCATCAATGAAATAATGGCCTTTAATTCGAAGCCCGGATTCCATTTCAAGATAGTTAATTCTTCCTGAAACGTCTTTTACAATTTTTTTGCTTAAATTTAACCTTTCATCATATAATATTTGAATTTTGTTTTCCACAATATATTTATTGATAACATATTGAGCCGCTTTGGGTTCAAACCAAATCATTACATCTCCATTATAATTATATCTAGCATAATCAGAAATTTTACTAAAGACCCAAGTCGCTGGATTTGAATAATATTTTTGAATATCCTGATAAAATTTTCTAGTTAACCCCCCTAAAATATTAGTATTAATAACGTCAGTAATCCCTAAGCCATTTGTGGTCATGCCACCTAATGCTTTAGGCATTGGATTAATAATAACTACTGTTTTGCCAGAACTTTGAACTTCTTTTGCTGCAATAATACCAGCCATGGTTGCACCATAAATAACAACATCAAACCTAGTTGTTGTATCAATTTTCCGCACTGTGAGTGTATCCACAACTTTGGGTGGAACAACAAGTAATTCTGGTTTTTTGGAACAAGAATACTGTAATAGCACTAAAAAAGATAGTATAATTTGTAATTGTTTTAGTTTCATTTGAATTTTGATAAAGAATTTATAAATAATTAGTGTTGAGAAACAAAACTATATTAAAAACTCATTTATCAATTTTTTACTTTTTTAAAGTTTTTTTATTTGTAATCGAATAGCTATCAAATAAAAGATTTATTAATCAATTTTAATTATTTAATTAAATTCTGACCATAATAATTATTTTCTACAACTATTAAATATTATTATCAAAATGTTAAATTATTGCATCACCCTACGATTGTAACAAAATACATACACATCTATACGCGTATCCTTGATTTTTAATATAAAATTTATATGTTAATATTTATTTTTTTTAATAATATTCGAATGAAATTCATATTTAAATAAATGGAAATAATGCCCGATATTAATATAATAAAAAGCCTTACAACATTAGTAGAATAATATGATATAAAGAAAGCTATCATACATAAAGATAAAAACATCAATAATTCAATTAATATTCTAGAATCATTAAAATATTTTTTCAAATCTATAAATCTTATCATCGTCATAATTATATACCCTAACAAAAATGCAACAGAAATTGCCATTAATTGATATTGCCGAACAAAAAGGATTGAAAAAATTATTGATATAGAAGCTCCTATCATAGTTGAAACAGTAATCTGTTTAGTAGCTTTATTCTTTTGGTAAATTAATCCAAATAGTGCCCCTAAAGTATTAAAACCCACACCTAAATATAAAAAAGGCATATAAGGCCAAGATTCATAAAACTCTTTGCTTACTATAATCCTCATATAAAATGGAGCAGTGACGATTAACATTAATATCAATGAAAATTCCAACTTAATGAAATGTTTTATAATAAAATTTAATTCAGAATTTTTTGAATCCTTTTTTAAAAAAGAATCTTGAATTGGTAAAATTAATACTGAATTAATAATAATTAAAATTGAGGGAAACCTTGAAGTTATAGCATATATTCCATTTGCTTCTGTACCTAGGTAATGCAGAATAATAAATTTGCTAGCAGAACTAATTAACCACCAACTCATTAAATTAGGAATCAATGGAAGTGTATATTTACAAAAATCTATGAGAACTAATCGATCAAAAAAAGATAATTTTATATACTTATATAATCTTAACTGAAAATAAATCAAAATAATTGCTATTGAAAACGCAATTATGTTAGCGAGTAGAATTCCATCAAGTTTTAATTTTAAAACATAAATAAAAATAATATTAAATATCACTAATAGAATGGAAGTAATTACCCCATTAAAAGCAAATTTTTTTGTATCACCTAAGCCTCGCAAAATATTTTGAAGAATGGGTAATAAGGAATTCAGAAATAATAATATTATAAAATAAAGACTATATCGAAAAGGATATTTCCATGTGTAAAAAACAAAAAATAACAGAAAGATTGTAAATGCTATTATTAAACCAAAAAATCCATTCGAAATAATTATAGTCTTCCTTTTATCAGTTTCATGATCCTCTATTAGCCATCTATAAACAGCATCAGACATTTGTAGTGAAACTAATGGTACAAATAGAGTAATCGAAGTAAATAATAAATCAAAATCACCTATTTCTTTTTTTGTTAAAAAGAAAGTATAAAATGGAATTAATAGAAATGAAAAAATTTTTGACCCAAAACTACCAATAGAATAAATCAAAGTCTCCTTTAATATTCCATTTTTTGAAGTGATTTCTGATTTCATTTTATAAATTAGAAATGAATTCTACTATCCTATTGCAAGCTAACCCATCACCATAAGGGTTGTGTAATTCAGACATTTTCCGATACCTATCCCTGTTTAACAGCAAATCCTGGGCCTCTGACACTATTAAGTCCTTATTTGTTCCAACAAGAATTACTGTTCCTGCCTCTACTGCCTCTGGACGCTCTGTAGTATCTCTCATAACCAAAACTGGCTTTCCTAAACTTGGAGCTTCCTCTTGCACACCACCAGAATCTGTAATTATTAAATAAGACTGATTCATTAACCAAACAAATGCAGGATAAGCTAAAGGATCAATCAATTGTATATTATCAACAGAAGAAAGAATTTCATATACAGGTTTCTTAACATTTGGATTCAAATGTACCGGATAAATAATTTGGACATCACTATTTTTTTGAGCAATTTCTTTTAAAGCCTCACAAATATTGATAAATCCTTGACCATGATTTTCTCTTCTATGACCTGTAACCAAAATTAATTTTTTAGCCGGATCAAATATTCCTTTCAGTTTCTCTATTTCCTCATTTTCCAAATCCTTAACACGTTCAGAACTATCAAATAAAGCATCTATGACGGTATTTCCAGTTACGAGGATATCCTGTTCTTTAATGTTTTCAATTAGTAAATTAGTTTTTGAGGCTTCTGTAGGTGCAAAATGAAAATCACATATACGCCCAGCAACTTGCCTATTCATTTCTTCTGGAAAAGGAGACCTTTTATTATGTGTTCTAAGTCCTGCTTCAACATGACAAATTTGAGCACCCGAATAAAATGCAGCAATGCTACTAGCCATTGTTGTTGTTGTATCACCATGAACATATACATAATCAGGCTGATATTCCTCTAAAATTGGCTTTAATTCAGTTATAATTGCTGCTGTTAATGTATAGAGATTTTGATTCGGTTTCATTAAATCTAAATCATAATCCGGTTTGATTTGGAAAAAATCCAGAACCTGATCTAGCATTTCACGGTGTTGGGCTGTTACACAAACCTTGGTTTCAAAATCATTTTGATTTTGAAAAGCTTTTACTAATGGTGCCATTTTAATAGCTTCTGGTCGTGTACCAAACACGATAAGATTTTTTTTCATATCTTCAATTAAAATCAATTATAACCTTGCGTCTACTATATTTCTATCCAAAATACCCTTAGTATCAAAAACAACACTATTTTCCTTAACCAAACTTCGGATATCCATTTCATTAAATTCTTGATGCGCAACGGTTAAAATTACTGCATCATATTTCCCTGTCCCTTCCGCTACTTCTATTTCAATTAAATTGCCATTAAAATATTCTACTTGATTGATTGGTTGTGCAGTAATCCCATTTCGGGATCTTTCCTTTATACCTTCAATTACTATCAAATTCTTCAACAAATCAATATCATATTCTGCTAAAACCTGCTCAGGATTAGCCCAAGGATCAAATACTTCTACCTTAACGCCATAATCCTCGAGTTCTTTATATATCTCAACAACTTTAGAATTCCTGATATCCGGACAATTTTCTTTAAAAGTTATTCCTAAAATCAATACTCTTGATCCCTTAATGGCAATATCTTTGGCAATCATTAGCTTCACTACCTTAGATGCCACAAAATTTGCCATACGCTCATTAACCCTTCTTCCAGATAGAATCACATTGGGCTGATATCCTAATTGAGCCGCTTTATGCGCTAAATAAAAAGGATCTACGGAAATACAATGCCCACCAACCAAACCTGGCTTGAAAGGCAGAAAATTAAATTTTGTAGACGCCGCATCCAACACATCCTGAGTATCTATCCCTAATCGATCAAAAATCAAGGCCAACTCATTAACAAAAGAGATATTCACATCCCTCTGTGCATTCTCAATGGCCTTCGCTGCCTCTGCAACTTGAATCGAAGCAGCCTTAAAGGTTCCTGCTTTAATGATTGAAGCATAAAGTTTATCCACTCTTTCAGCCGTTTCTTCATCAGAACCCGAGGTAACCTTTTTAATGTTCACTAAGGTGTTCACCTTATCACCGGGATTGATCCGTTCTGGAGAATAACCGACAAAGAAATCCTGATTGAATTTCAATTTTGATATCCTCTCCAACACAGGAATACAATCCTCTTCCGTACAACCTGGATAAACCGTAGACTCATAAATAACCAAATCACCTTTTTTTAACCTTTCAGCTATCATTTTACTAGCCGACAATAAAGGTTTTAAATTCGGAACATTAAAGGAATTAATGGGTGTAGGAACTGTAACGATATATATATTGGCATCAGTAATATCTGAAAGTTCGGAACTGAACAAAATACCATTTCCTTCTTCATTATAACCAAATAGAGCTGATTCTTCATGCAGATCGACCTCAAAGGTTTCATCTATACCAGACTTCAATTGTTCTACACGGCTTTCGTTGATATCAAAACCAACTACAGGATATTTTCTAGCGAATTCCAAGGCTAGTGGTAATCCCACATAACCCAATCCCAGTATCGCTATTTTATCCCTTTTGTTATTCATTGGTAGATCCAATTGTTAGTGTAGATGTTCTTATTTCCCGTTTTTCAAATTTTCCTTCTCCGCTACGATCTTTCTCAATCCCGAAGAAGAAAAGCGATGGTCCCTGCTATTGAAGTAAAGTTCAATTCCTTTATCCTCACAATACTTACGTCCTGTAAAATCCCTATCCTTATATTCATCACCCACAATCCTAACATCCAGCTTAAAAGATTTCAGAATATCCTCCAGATCCTGTTCCGTAGAGTATGGAACAATCTCATCTACATAGATACAGCCCCTCAATTGAATATAACGCTCTACAACCGTTTGGGTTGGCGCATTCTTTTCTGGTCTATCCAATGTCGGATCCATCTGCAATCCACAGATCAGGTAATCACATTGACGTTTTGCTTCTGCCAACATCATGATATGTCCCGCATGCAATAGATCGAACGTACTGAAAGTAATTCCTACTCTAGGACCTGGATTATAATCTTTTAAAGATTTTTTCTTGATTTTCTTTTCTGTTTTTTCCATAAGAAAAATAACTAGGGTATAATATTGTTCC
Organism: Sphingobacterium tenebrionis; assembly: GCF_037126265.1. Lineage (NCBI taxonomy): Bacteria > Pseudomonadati > Bacteroidota > Sphingobacteriia > Sphingobacteriales > Sphingobacteriaceae > Sphingobacterium > Sphingobacterium tenebrionis. Next base: position 12,552 of record NZ_JAYLLN010000003.1, on the reverse strand, counting down.
TGTTACTCACCAATTGCATAATACACAAATCCCATCTCCGTCAGTTTCTTTCCATCCAATAGCTTCCTACCGTCGAAAATAAAGGCCGGTTTCTTCATTTGTGTCTTGATCTTACCCCAATCGAGATCTCTGAATTCATCCCATTCGGTTAATATCGCCAGGCCATGCGCGCCTGCTGCTGCATCATAAGGGTTAGTTTTAACCTGTAAGAGGGATTTGTTCTCTTCCAGGCTTCTTGTCGCTAAATAGTCTAAATCTTTGTAAATCTGCACATCCTGTACCTTTGGGTCATACACTGCAATCTGTGCCTGCTCCTCCAACAAATGGTCCGCTACATAGATCGCTGCCGATTCCCGCGTATCATTCGTATCCTTCTTGAATGCCCATCCCAAGAAAGCAATTTTCTTGCCATTTACCGTATTGTACATCGTTTGGATGATCTTTTCCGCAAACCGCGTCTTCTGGTGATCATTGATCTTGATGACCTGATCCCAATAATCCGCCACTGCATGCAGATTATAAGAACGGGCAATATATACTAAATTTAATAAGTCTTTTTGAAAACAGGACCCCCCAAAGCCCACAGAGGCCTTTAAAAATTTGGATCCTATCCTGGAATCCTGTCCGATGGCATTCGCCACCTCATCCACATTGGCCCCAGTTGCCTCGCAAAGCTCCGAGATCGAGTTGATCGAGGATACCCGTTGTGCCAAAAACGCATTGGCCACCAATTTGGACAATTCCGATGACCAAAGATTGGTCGTAATGATCCTTTCCGATGGTACCCAGGCTTCATAGATCTTCTTCAAGGCCTGGATAGCCTCTGGATTTTCTCCACCGATCAGTATGCGGTCCGGATGGTGAAGATCCCGTATCGCCGTACCTTCGGCAAGGAATTCCGGATTGGATAAGACTTGGAATTGCACGCCCTTTCCGGTATGGTCCAGGATATTCTTGATGGTTGCCGCCGTACGGACCGGAATGGTAGATTTCTCCACGATTATCTTCGAGCTGGTAGAAACATCTGCAATCTGACGTGCACAAAGTTCGATGAACTTCAGATCTGCCGCTTGTCCTTTGCCTTTACCGTAAGTTTTGGTTGGTGTATTCACTGAAATAAAGATCATGTCGGCTTCCTGGATCGCCTTTTCCACCTCCGTAGAGAAGAAAAGGTTTCTTCCGCGCGCTTCAGCAACTACCGCGTCCAATCCCGGTTCGTAGACCGGCAATTGGCTCAGGTCATCCTGGTTCCAATCGGCAATACGCTGTGCATTCAGATCCACAACCGTTACCTGGATATCGGGGTTCTTCTGGGCGATCACAGACATGGTCGGTCCCCCAACATAGCCTGCGCCAATACATGTTATTTTCTTTATTTCCATTGAATATAAATTCCTTTTTCTGTTGGAGTGTAAAAAATATTCCTAATCTTCACCCTGGTACAAAATGATCTGCTGAAGAACTTCCTCAGGCCGCTCGAAATAGAGCTTGATCTCCTTATCCAGAAGTTTCTCCAGTTTGGCACTCAACTGCAATAAGTATGCCTTGTCCAGCTCATCGCCCAATACCATCAGCTCGATCGTTCCAGAATCCACCCCCTTGGCGTAATCGCCCAATAGGGATACCGTTTCCACATCACCCGCGCGTTCCAGAACATAATCCACGGCCTGATCAATACCCAGATAGGTACGGACTAGATTCTGTAAGGATTGGAATAAGGGATGTTGGGTGTTGGCCTGGTAGTAGATTCGGTTGTTTTCAGAGGTCCTGGACAAATATCCGGCATCAGAAAGCTGGTTCAGCTCCTTCCGGATGGCATTGGTCGACTCATTGAACTCTTCTGCTATCCCACGAAGGTATCCCTTGTTAGTGGAACTCACAAAAAACTTAATCAGCAACTTAAGCCTGGTCTTGGACGTGATGATCGTATCAAGCATGTTAGTATTGTGAGCAACAAAAGTACTCATTGATTTTTTATAAACCAAATTTTGATGAGTAAACAAGAAAACTTAACATTTTATTAATGTTGGTGATTATATCTGGCCCCATCTGACTTCCATGATCCTCGGGTTGTAAACGCAAGTAAGTGAGGGGAAGTGCTAAAAGTTCCTTACATTTTAATTCATCGTACTTATTTGGCACTTGCTGATGGAAGGCAAATAGTCATGGTCGAACATTCAATCCATAGCGAGGAGGTACCAGGGGAAAACCTCCTTACTATGTCAGATAGAACCCCGAAATTCAGAAAAAAATCAAATTGCCAATGACGATGCCCTTCCATTAAAAGTCTCCTGTTCAATCTCCTTTCCCAAAGGTTCCATCTTAAAATACGATGTCACCATAAAAGCTCTTTTCATATTCTTCAAATCTTTGATATATCCCTTCACAATCAATCCCTCCTTCTTCGGCTTGTAATTCTTCAGATAATTATTATATATGGAAAAGCCAACTGATCTCATCGCTGATTCCCCTTTATGCGATGGGGAGATAAAAAAATTCAATTTCTCAAAGTTATTGATCAGAAAATTCCGGTTGGTAGTTCTTAGCTCCGTGATGACCACTTCCTTAAGCTGATCATCCAAAATATTCAATTGGAAGAGTACACAACCATACTGCTTCACATAATCCACATTATTACGGTCCAATAGAACCCGGACCTGCATCTCTGCATGTTCTTGAAAATTGGAAACCTTCCGTTTGCGGATGAAATAAAAACTCGCTATAGCTACAATAATGACCAGCGTGAATAACAAATAATACATAATTAGATTGATTAGTTCAAAAAAATAGTTCGGCAACAAAGTTAGCATGACATCTACCTATATTCAAAACAAGCGGGGGTGGACAAAAGGTGGACAAAAACTCTTTTTTATTGAAAAACAACCGATTACCATAAAAACAATACCTAAAAACTATACGAAAATCACCCACTACCCTGCCACTACCCAATCAAAAAAAAGCACGCCTGCTATCAATAATGAAAAAACATCTATCTCTTACTCGTTATTTTAACAATTTTTTATCGAAATTTAAGGGCAATGCAAACCACATTAACCAAATTAGTTTTAACCTATTTTGTTGTACTTTGTAGTATAGTGCATTTGTCTGCCCAGGAAATTACCAACATCAAAACGCAAAAGAACCAAAGAGAACAATTGGAACTTGCCCTAAAGATGAAGGTCGATTTTCAGAAAGATACAGTTGGCCTGATCAAGAATTTGCACCCCTTATTGGAATTGGCCAATCAGGAACGGAGCATCCCACTAAAGTGGGCCTATTACATGCTGATGGCGGATGGTTTTTCCATTGCCTTTGATCAGGTAAATCCGCGAAGCAATGCCTATTATAAATTAGCATCGGAATTGATAGAAAGAGAAAATCTCCCCGAGCTAAGGATGATAGGCAATATCAGACAGGGATATTATTTGTATACTTATCGTGAAGTGAAGGATGCGTTTCCATATTTTTTATTGGCAGCTGATCTCGAGGCAGAGGTAGATACAGAGAAAGTTCCCCTCCTTCCGGAACATTATAACTTTATCGCTAGTTTCTATTCCTACATCGGCGATCAGGAAAAAGCCATTTCCTTTCTCAAAACTGCATTACCTTACACCGAAGAACATAGCCGCCAGAAGATCGATATGACCAATGCCATAGGTGTTTATTATAAAAAAGCAGCCTTATTCGACAAGGCTTATCCTTTTTATAAGCAGGCTTTGGAGATTGCCACCGTGGCCAAAGATTCGGTATGGATGGGTATTATCGCAGGGAATCTAGCAGACTATGAATGGGAAAAAGGGAATGAAGACCAGGCCATTGCTTTGGTCAAACAGAATATCGAACTCTCCTTGAAATATAATGAGGTGTTGGATGCCATGCGCGCCAACCTGGAGGTTGCCCGAATGTATGCCCATCAGAAAAAATGGGATCTAGCTGAAAAGCATATCGCAGAAAGTACGGCATTAATGGCTGATAAACCCTATTTTTTAGTTTTCAAGCGGGATGCTGCAAAAATATTGGCGGATATTGCTGCTGGGAAAGGTCAAAAAGACCTGGAACTGGCACAGTTAAAAAAATATTTAGTGCTGAAAGACTCTTTAGAGGCCAGAAGCAATAATGAGGCTATGCAGAAGATCTATTGGCAATGGGAAATCGAACGTTATGAACAGGCCAATAAACAGGCAGAAGCAAAAAGGCAACAGATCAAACAGAACTATCAGTATGTCGGGGTGTTATTGATCCTGGGATTTATCATTGTGCTGTTATTGATCAACCGATCGAAGACCAGGATACAGATCCGGAGCACAGAACTGGAAAAAGAACAGTTGGCCCTGAAATTTGAGAAACAGCTACTGGATCAGGAGCTTTCGGTACTCAAAAATTCCCTACAGGAATTTACGGATACCATTCGGCATAACGACCAAACTATACAGCACTTAAGGAAAGAGATCCAAGAGAAGGAAACCCATGATCCGAAATTGGCTTTGGAGATTTCCGAAAACCTAAGTAGCATGTTGGAATCCCACATTATGACGGATGAACGATGGCTGAAATTCAAGCATGTGTTCGATAAGGTATATCCGGAATTCCTGGAAACGCAAAAGCTGGAAAATCCAAAACTTTCTGAAAGCGACCTGAGATTGATTGCTTTAATGAAACTGGATCTAAACAATAGAAGCATGAGTGATCTATTGGGTGTTTCTATTGAAGGGGTAAAAAAAGCTAAGCAAAGATTAAAGAAGAAGGTGGAGGTTTAGATCGTTTAGAAGGGAGTATTCACACTTACGTCATTGCGAGGAGGCACGACGAAGCAATCTTTATCCTAGTCGAATGCTTGCTTCGTTTCTCGCAATGACGAAGGAAAAAGATTGCTTCGTTCCACGCAATGACGGTGGAGTTCCTCGCAATGACGGAAATATCGCTCACAAAAACGAGAAAAATAAATCAAATCTGAACAATTTTCTTCAAATAATCATAATACACCCCTTTCATCCCATCGATCTGCGATTTGAGCTTATCCCTATCAATATACCCCTTGCTCAAAGCAATTTCCTCCAAACACGCAACTTTCAACGATGTCCGTTTTTCAATGGTCTTAATAAATTCCGTTGCTTCGGACAAAGACTCATGCGTTCCGGTATCCAGCCAAGCAAAACCCCTACCCAACAATTGCAGGTGAAGCTTCTCCTGTTCCAGATACGTTTGGTTTACCGTCGTGATCTCCAGTTCGCCCCTAGCCGAAGGTTTCACCCCCTTAGCAATTTCCAATACCGAATTCGGATAGAAATACAAGCCCACCACCGCATAATTAGACTTTGGATGCTGAGGCTTCTCCTCAATATCCGTTACCCGACCATCTGCATTGAATGCGGCAACACCATAACGCTCTGGATCCTCTACATAATACCCAAAAACAACCGCGTCATTTCCTTCTTCCACTTTAGTTCTCGCTTCCATCAACTGGGTTTGCAGACCGGCTCCATAAAAGATATTATCTCCCAAGATCAAGCAGACAGAATCATTCCCGATAAAATCAGCACCAATAATGAAAGCCTGGGCCAATCCTTCCGGTTTGGGCTGTTCCGCATAGGAAATCTCCAATCCCAATTGTTCCCCATTTCCGAACAAGCGTTGGAAGTTGGGTAGATCCTGAGGCGTAGAGATGATCAGGATCTCCCGAATCCCCGCCAACATCAATACTGATAAAGGATAATAAATCATCGGTTTATCATAAACCGGCAACAATTGTTTGGAAACCACCTGCGTAAGCGGATGCAAACGCGTCCCTGATCCCCCTGCTAATATAATCCCCTTCATATATCTTCTATCTTAATCAAAGTTTTAAATGTCTAATATCTATCATCTAACATCTATAATCCCCCCCACATCTCCTTCAAACTTACTTCCCAGTGAGGAATTTCCAGCTGAAACGTCTTTTTGATCTTCTCCTTGTTCAATAACGAATATTTTGGTCTTTTGGCAACGGTTGGAAAGGCATTCGAATCTACGGGAATTACTTCACATGCCAATCCTGAAAATTCCTTGATCTTGTTCGCAAAATCAAACCAGGATGCTTCTCCTTCATTGGAGTAATGGTAGATGCCAGCTTGCCAATTATCCGATTTTATAATGTGTTGTATCGCTTTGGCCAGATCCTTAGCATAGGTCGGCGAACCGATCTGGTCATTGACCACATTGATCGATTTCCTGCTGGCCATGAGGTTCAACATGGTTTTCACAAAATTCTTCCCAAAACTGGAATATACCCAAGAGGTACGGATAATGATGCTATCGGGAAGAATGGCCTGTATACCTTGTTCACCTTGCAATTTACTTAGTCCGTACGCGTTGATTGGATCCGTATCCTGATCTTCGGTAAGAGACAGGGAAACATCACCCGGAAACACATAATCCGTGGAAATATATAGAAGTTTGGCCGAACATTCCTTAGCTACTTTGGCAATTTCTCGACTCGCCTGGTTATTGACCCTATCGGCCATATCAGTTTCAGACTCTGCCAGATCAACAGCCGTATAGGCGCCAGCATGGATAATCACATCAGGATCGTATTTACGTAATCGGGCATAGATCATTTCCACATCATCCAAAGGAAGTTCCTCCCTCCCCAGAAAAATCAGTTCATAGGCGCTGTCAGATGGCCATATACTTTTAATCTCGGATCCCAATTGACCTGTTGCCCCTGTAACAACTATCCTTTTCTTCATGCTTGCTAATTAAGTCTTGAAATTGTTATGATTTCTTTAAAATGATTTACTGAATCTTTAAATGTGATTAACTGCTTCTGCAAAGCTGGGCAGGATTTCATCCTTTTCTGATAGTTTAAATAGTTCGGAAGGCATTTGCCATTCGATATTCAATTGTTCATCGTTGTATTTGACGCCCCACTCCGCATCCTTATGATAATAGTTGTCGCATTTGTAAAAAAACTCTGCGGTATCGGTCAGGACAATGAATCCATGTAAAAATCCACGTGGAACGAACAGTTGTTTTTTATTTTCTGCGGAGAGTTCTACGGCTACATGTTGCCCAAAGGTTTGGGAATTCGGACGGGCATCTACCGCCACATCTAAAACCGCACCTTGAAGGACCCTGACCAATTTTGCTTGGGCAAATTCTCCTTTTTGGGCATGTAATCCCCGGAGTACGCCTTTGGAAGAAAAGGACTGGTTGTCCTGCACAAAATTTACTTCGGCACCTGTGGCGGCTTCGAAGGATTGTTTATTAAAGCTCTCGAAGAAATATCCCCGATGGTCGCCAAATACGTTAGGTTCAAGGATAAAACATCCGGAAAGTTTGGTTTCTGTAGCTTTCATTTTTATTTTTTAATTTCCCAGCTCATCGTTAAATTCCCACGTCATTGCGAGGCACGAAGCAATCTTCACCTTATCGAAAGATTGCTTCGTCGTACCTTCTCGCAATGACGAGATAGTTCCGCAAGGATGAGATTTCACCTACCTCGACGAATAATGATCCTCATAATATTGCATATAATTTCCAGAGGAAACCTGCTTCAACCATTCTTGGTTATTCAAGAACCAATCTATCGTCAAAGAAAGTCCCTCCTCAAAAGTCACACTGGGTTCCCAGCCCAATTCATCTTTAATTTTATTCGCATCGATGGCATAGCGCAGGTCATGACCTGGTCTATCCTTTACAAATTCAATCAGTTTCTCCGAGGTTCCGGGGGGTCTACCTAATTTTGTATCCATCTGCTTGCAAAGTTCCCTAACCAGATCAATATTTTTCCATTCGTTAAAACCGCCTACGTTATAGGAAGTGCCGGTCTCCGCCTGATGGAATACCTGATCGATAGCGCGGGCATGATCCACCACGAACAACCAATCGCGGGTATATTTTCCATCCCCATAGATCGGCAATGGTTTGTTGTTCAGAATATTCAGGATACATAATGGAATCAATTTCTCCGGGAAATGGTTGGGACCGTAATTATTGGAGCAATTGGTCATGACTATAGGCAGTCCATAAGTATCATGATAAGCCCTAACAAAATGGTCGGATGAAGCCTTAGATGCCGAATACGGCGAATGGGGATCATATTTGGTTTCTTCCGTGAAGAATCCAGTTTCTCCTAATGCGCCAAATACCTCATCGGTAGAAATATGATGGAATCTTTTACCTTCATAATTCCCTGCCCAAATACGTTTTGCAGCTTCCAACAGATTTGCCGTTCCGATCACATTCGTATAGACAAATGCCAAAGGATCGGTTATGGAACGATCCACATGCGACTCGGCTGCCAGATGGATTACCCCATCCGGTTGGTAGGTATTGAACACCTCATCCATGGCGTCCTTATCTCTGATATCGGCCTTATGGAACGTATAGTTTTCCGCAGATTCAATATCTTGAAGGTTTTCGAGATTTCCGGCATAGGTTAGGGAGTCCAGGTTGATGATCCGATAATTCGGGTATTTCTGCACAAACAACCGTACCACATGCGAACCGATAAAGCCTGCACCGCCGGTAATGAGAATCGTTTTATCCATATTCTAATTTAACAAATTGCCTTTGATATAAGCGATTATTTAAATGAAACGCTAAAATAACAAAATATTGATGCCCTTTGTTGTAGGTGAATCTGGATTATTCGGATTTGTGGATGGAAAGCGTATTTAGCAGGCTTCATACTCCCTGAGCATGGCTTTAATCACAGCTTTAATCTCAGTCTTTAATGAGGAAGGCTCCAAAACCACTACTTTTTCCCTTTGGGCCAATAGCGCCTGAATGAAATCATAGGTTGGTCGCAGGTAAAGTTCAAAATCTGAATAATCTTCCGAATCCAGCAATAATTCTTGGGAACTATGTAATGGCACGTCCTTTAGATAAGCATTCTGCGGCCAATAAGCCCTGATCGAAATTAATTGGGGTTCACCCTCGTTGATTACCCCAAAGCTATGATGGAAATATTCATCAGGGTTTATCGTATGTTTATAGTTCTTTTTTTGATTCGAAAACTCCACATATTTCGATAAATGATGGATTCTTTCCAAGGCATATATCCTTTCTTGTCCAGTTTTAATGTTCATTCCAATCACGTACCATCGTTGTTGGCATAACTTCACAAATACCGGGAGGAAATTTACCTTCTTGACATCCTTATAATGGGATTTGTAATCGAAATTCAATACGGTCTTTTCCTCTATAGCCTCTAAAATGGGATCCAGGAGTTCCGATGCAGGGGCGGCTGCCTCTAATTTTACATAAGGTTTTTTTCGGATATCCGAAGCAATATGGCTAAAGCGGTAACTGGACAAGATCCAACCTAACAATTTATTACCTTTCAGATCATCCAGATTGGCAATAGTATATTTTCCAATCCGCTTATCAAAGATGATGAAAACCTCAAACAATTTTTCGGCGTGTCGACGATAGCGATTGAAACTTCGCTCAAAAAGTTTGGCACCCTCATCATTACTAGCGGATTGCTCCCAGCGCTGCTGGATCTCTAAAAAGTTTAAAGGCTTTCGCATCAAGGAATCGATCAACCAGACGCAGAATTTGTATTTCGATTCCATTTAAAATTCAAACTCAATTTCTAAAACCAATTTATTAATAGTCTGAACAGAACTTTGGTAATCCGCAGAAAGGTTAAAAGCAGGATGGGTTAGTTCCAATCCTTTTTTTACCAAACTGTTAAATTCATGCGTCACCTCTGATCTGCTTTTTTCAGATTTTGTAACCACACCGGTTTCATTAAAATTCCTGCCTTCAATCAACGTCAGCAGATCAACCTCATGATATAAATTATTTCTATCAAAATAGTCCTTTAAGAAGGCTATATTCTTGTCAATATCGAAGGTTGGCAGAACTTCACATGATCTCTCCACCATTAATACTTGTTCAGTACTCTCATTCCGATCTTTTTTTATCTTTAATTCCCCACTTACTATCTTAACTGACCCTTTACTATCTAAATCCAATTTTTGTGACTGATATTGACTTGAACAAATAATGGTTTTAATTTTCTTTGCCCCCAACCTGGTTCCAACCATACGATAGAGCGCCATTTTTTGTTTTAAAAAGTAGAGTTCGCCTTGATCTGCCGACACATATTTATTTTGCTCATAGGGATGTTTATAATATATAGAGTTTAGTTTGGGCAAACCGCCAACAACCTCCAAATTATTTTCTCTAAAATAATTGTTCTCATAATCAATGGATTTAACGCTGATTGTCGGATCCAACGCGTACGGAATTTTATAACGGTAATTTAAGGCTGCCTCATCAGTCTTAAATAAAATAACTTCAGGGGTATTTAAGTTTCTCATATTTTCTTAATAATGTAGTAACATGCCAATCCAAATACAATTGCGGCTAAGAAAGCGGTGATTATCTTCATTAATTTTTTGTCTTTCTGAATACTTGAAATTATCATAGAAATGGTATCCGCATCGATTTGTCGTTCGAGTTGGTTAGCATCCTTTTTTAGGATTTCGATCAATTCATCTGTAGAATTAAAGTCATCCAGAAAATAGATGAAAAAGATCCTACGCCCCACATGATCTCTGTTGGTAAAATAAGCTTGCATAATAAGGGCATTTCCATTTCTTCGCATCTGGAATTCTTCAGAATGATATACTTTTCGCCAATTACTAGCCTCCATGGTTTTACGATGGGCAGCTAATTTTTGATCTGCATCTTTTACTAAGACGCCATCAACGACGTAAAGACCTTGTCCGTCGTTATTGGCTGTTTGGCTCACTAAAATTCTATGCATATCTTTCAAAAATTGGTTTTATTAGTCCTTTCACCACTCTTTTATCGGTAATATTTACCAAATGCAGATTTTCGAGGAGCTTAAAGTAAGTTTTGTCTTGCAACTGCGAATACAATATCTTTTTCGCTTCACGTTCCGATTTGTTGCATACATCTATATGACTTCCAATGATGGTTATATTCTTCAATTTTTGATATTGACTACCATAATCATAGATAAGTTCCAAACGGCTATTACATTGACGTCTATAATCTAAATCTTCTTCATTTAGATATTTGCTGATATCGAATAGATAAACAATTACATCGCCTTCCTGACATAATTTTTCATATTCATTTACAAAAGCATTAGAGCCGGGGATATCTTTACCCGCACGGACAAGTAAATCCTTATCTTTACCCAGATTAATTACAAATTCATCGTAATCAGAAATACCTGATGCTACCCCCCCTTTTAAAGCTGAATTGAGCTGCTGTAAAAAAAGCGTTTTCCCAGAAGACTCCATACCTAAGACTGAGAGTTTTATTTTATTCTGTTTATTAAAAATTTTATCTAAAATATAAGCGAAACCTACAGATAAACCTATGACCCCTAAGATACCTCCAATTACCAATGGGATAATTTTATCCTCTTTTGGTTTTTCTAATTTTAAATCTATTATCATTTACTTTATTTTTTTACAACACTTCGATAAACTTCTCCATCATCCAATCATACATCTGCTCGTTGGATTTATTCAACGCTGCAGGATGGAAACTATGGATCAATATTAAATTCCTTTCCTTGTTTAGCCAGATCCAATCATTGACCTGTATAAATTCTAAATCGCCATATATTACCTCTTTAGCTGATTGAAATACCACATCTCCACAGCAAACCACAATATTTGCTCCTAGAATATCCAATTGCCCCCTCAAAAAATCCTGATATATCAGAGCATGCGCCAAAATTTCTTTGTCATTTGCTTGAGCTCCTCCAGTTTGCTTTTTGAGATTAACATACGCATAGGAATAGCTTGATAATGCCTTCATTTGATTCCCAGCATCAAAGGCTTCTGAGGCACTTAGATAGCCTGCTTTCGTGGCGTGGGTAAGGCCATACAGCCATGCAGAAATGCGATTATAGAAATTTCGGTATGGACTTTTTCCATTAATGGAACCACTCCACTCGCGTACATCTTCTCCATCATTATCATTCTGTTCCTTAAGTAGAAAGAGTATCTTCCTTGAGGCGGATGTCCACAGTTCATCCTCCTGTCCTCCACGATAGATTAAGCCATCGTAACAAAATCCTTCATGCCCATTTTTTTCCATCTCTTTCTTCCAAGAAATAAATAATAAATCCAATTTTTTGTTAATCATTTGATCTGCTAATAGGGTTTGGCTGATAAATCTTCAAAAGTAAATTTTCCGTTTTACAATAAAAAAAGGTTTCCCGTAAAATACAATATTCCAATGATTTTAATACAATATATGCTCTGCATCAACCTCTTTATTTTTCCAAAGGAACAAAGCCACTCCGCCAAAACCTGACGGTCAAAAAAATCATTAAAAAAAATAATTCAGAAGCGTTGTGAAAGGCATTTAAAACATATTATCATCGTAGGAACAAAGCGACCACTCGTCATTGCAAGGAACGAAGCAATCTTTCGATTAGTCCAAAGATTGCTTCGTCGTACCTCCTCGCAATGAACTGTGTATATATCCAAATAATAAATTAAATTTTCTCCAAATAATATTCTGATTAGGCCGCTTTTGCGATGTAGCCCTTTCCAGATTTTGCGATGGCGAATG